>CAXQBA010000325.1:0-2524 GCA_964221885.1 Luminiphilus sp.
AGATCATATGGCGAGGGCCAACCTGTAATTATTCTTCATGGCTTATTCGGTATGTTGGATAATTGGAAGACTATAGCCAAAAAGCTTTCTGAGGATTTCATGGTATATATTATTGACCTTAGAAATCACGGGAAATCCCCTCATCATCCTGATATGTCTTATCCGATCATGGCACAAGATATCAATCAATTTATGGAGGACCAATGGATTTTTAATGCTCATATCATCGGTCATTCAATGGGTGGCAAAGTTGCATTACACCTTTTAGATCAATATCCTGATAAGATCGATAAGTTGTGTGTTGTTGATATAGCTCCTGTAACGTATCAGGGGAATCATCAAGCTATTTTTAATACACTTTTTAATACACCTCTTACCCAATATAAAACTCGCTCAGAAATTAAAGATTGGATGGTTCAGCAGCTAGACGATCTCTCGATTGTTCAATTTTTACTCAAAAATATAGGACGTAGTAAGGAGGATGGAACGTTTCAATGGAAAATGAATTTAGAGGCTATACACAAAGCATACCCTGACATCCTTTCACAGGAATTATCCTCTGAAACAGACGATAAGGAAATACTATTTATTCGAGGCGAACAATCTGACTACATCACAGAACAAATACAAATACAAACAAAATCAAAATATCCAAATGCCCATTTTGTGACTGTTGAAGGTTCCGGGCACTGGGTACATGCGGAACACCCTGCTGAATTTTTAAAAATTTCCCTTCAATTCCTACATACTACAGGCTAAATTTTGTTTTTTAGTCGTTATAATGTTGGGTATGTTTCAACTACATCTACGGTTCTCTTTTCTTTTTTTGATCGTATCGAATCTAATATTTGCGATACATGAACCTCTCTATGCCCAAAAAACATATACCGACCATAAACCTTCCTATCGAAAATGGCAGGAAGATTACATTTTAGATAAAATCGAATACCGAAAATCGAGCACGGTCTTCTTTTTTAGATTTGTTTGTCGAAGTGGTGTATATGTTTCAGCTACTTTTTATCCACCTGGTGGCGAACACCCATGGTATATTAAAGGACGAAATATACGCAAGAATTTTCCCTTGCGAGCCATTAAAAATGTTCGACGTAATGGTATCATGATGAAATCCAATGTGGTTGGTTCAGCATACTCTGTTGATGCCGTGAGAGGTTCTGGGTATACCGTCTTTAGTTGTGAGGTACATTTCGATCGATTACCGAATGACCTTACATCAGCTGATCTGATAGAGGGTAAAGGTCAAGAGTATAATAGAAACCATTTTAATTGTTTTGGTATACGCCTAAAAACATGGAAGGACGACTTAGGTAATGAAAAAGATAGTTATAACAAGATCAAGAAATTTGAAAGTAAATACAATGTCAATTCAAAAATAAAGACACCAAAGATTGATGAGCCTGATCCTCCAAAACCCAAACGGAAGAAAAAAGTACAATTCGAAGAAGCCGAGACAACTCGACTAGATAGTATTCAAAATGATACCATGTTATATGTTGTACGATCTACAAAAAAAACAACGATCAAGATCACAACTTTTGGGGATCAGATAAGTAAAGACTCTAGTTTTAGTTACCGCTCTGATACTATTTTAAGAAAGAAAATACCACAAAATGAATTGGCTCCATCCCTTACCTATATCACGGATATCAATTGCGAGAAGAAGTTAGTTCTGAACCGTGTCCAATTTCATGATAATTCAGTCACATTCAAAGGAATGGTTGAAGCAAACCGATCTCTACATATTCTTTTCCAATACCTTAAAGACCAACCCAAATCTCGGATTATTCTTTATGGGCACACAGATATTTTCGGTTCTAAAGAACGAAATATCGAACTCTCAAAAGCTAGGGTTATCAAGATTCAACGTTGGTTATCTATGTATGGCATACATAGAGATCGAATCGATCTGGAGTGGTTTGGCCCTGCCCAACCAATATTCCCAGAAGGTGATCCTAGAAATCGTCGTGTTGAATTTAAAATTATCTGCCCGTCATGATTCGATCTATTTTTTTACTTTTCATCTGTATTCCTTTCGTAGCCTCAGCACAACGTTCTGAATTTACCGATCATAAACCTGCTTATCGAAAGTGGCTAGATAGTTACATTATTGATAAAATAACCTATACAATAGACAGAACGATTATATACTTCAGATTTGTTGCCGATAATGCCACATCTGGTGGTGCTATTTTTTATCCAGCCGATGGGGAATCTCCTTGGTTTTTAAAAGGAAAGACCTATCCTGAAAATTATCCATTGATATGTATCCAAAATATTCGTAGAGATGGTAAAATGATGAATCAAAAACCTATTAAAGAAACAGTTTGGATTGACCCGAATCCTAGTAAAGGCAAAGAGGGATATACCGTATTTACGTGCGAAGTACATTTTAAGCGATTACCTAATACTCAAAAAGTGGTCGATCTTATTGAAGGAAAAGGGATGGAATTCAATCGTCGTCATTTCAACTGTTTTAATATACAACTCAAAACATGGGATGATGACC
>CAXQBA010000326.1:0-11046 GCA_964221885.1 Luminiphilus sp.
TTTTAAAACCCGTAATTATATAGTTAAAATTATTAGAATAAGTTTTTGTTAGTTTTTTTGGCAAACCAACGCCCACAAAGCCGAACATAGAAATACAATTTTTATCAAGTAACAGTTTTCTGATCCATATTCCAAATAGATATTTCGACGTTTCGACTCTAATGGTTCAGGATTCGATACTTTATTACTCTTTTGAGGCTGTTTTTTTGGATCTTGTGCTATTTTTTGCATTCATAAACGAGTATTGTTGGCCAACGCCATTTACTGCTCGAATGATGCGTGATCTTTTCTTGTTATCTAATACCTTATCCAATAGATCGTACTCATTGGCAATGATCCGTTGATCATTTGTTATGATATCTGAAGCTTTAGGAACTGCAAGATCGATCGAATGCTCATAGGAATTTAGATCCAAATATACCGGTGCAACATCATAAACACCTTTTGTTGGATCAAAGCCGACAACCTTCAAGCTAGCAATAGATAATAGTCGTTCTCGAAAGATGAATTTATCTTCATGACTGAATGTTTTTGATGAAGTACTTGAACGAATTGCCATCATGTAGGTTCTATCGAATACAAAATCTTCATCCAGTCCATTCCACGCTAGGATATCCTTTACATCACAGCCATACACTTTCGTATAAAAAACCAACTCCTCCATCGATGATATTCGACGAAATACACGAACCGGATTCGATGGAAAACGATCTATCTGGCTTTTGTAATCAGCTTGTAATCCATACAGTTCAGCTACGACACTGGATGGTAGGACTAAAATGTTATTACGTGTTTTTGAAGATACATATCGACGAGTGTAGACCGGATTCAATTGATACAGATCATAATAGCCAACACCATATTGTTTAGCTAGGTCCTGTAATGAGTGATACCCTTTTGATAAATGTATCGTATCAGTCCATATGAGGTGCTTTTCGAAAACCGTCGGTCTTAAATTATGAAATTCATAATACTCGCCTACATAGGCAACTGCCATGAATAAAGGCACATACATTTGCGTCTCTCTTGGAAGAAATGGCCGTATTCTCCAGTAATCATTACCGTAGGAACGAACAAGCTTATCGATTCGACCCGGACCGCAATTATAAGCAGCGAGGGCTAGACACCAATCATTATATCTAGTATGCAGCGCTTTCAAAAAAGATGTGGCAGCATCCGTTGCCTTGTGTGTATCGGATCGTTCATCGTGATAGGATGCAATTCGAAGTCCGTAGAGACGACCCGTACTGTAAATGAATTGCCAAAGCCCTACCGCAGAGGCCCTAGAACGTGCTATCGGATTTAGATTGGATTCAACAATAGGTAGGTATTTTAAAATTTGAGGCATTCCTTTGCGAGTCAGGTATTCCTCAAATATTGGAAAATACATACTTGTCTTTCCCAATGTTTTTTCGGTTGCGGAGCGAATTGTATTCGTTCGATAGAGAATCTGCTTTTTTATCTGAGGTGTAAAGCGGAATTCCATGTCAACAGATAGATCTCTGAACTTTTGAATGTAATGAGCGTCAGGATATTCTGGTATATGAGTGGGTGAAAAGTCCAAAATATTTGTATCAATGGATACCCAAATTGGCTGTGAAGCGTTCATTGTGAAACACATCCCAAACAAAAATGCCATACCGATCAATAACCGCAACATCTACCTTCTTTTACTCTAATTATACATTTTTTAAAACAGACCACCAATGTAATGGAAAAAAAAAGGGTGTATGAGCCGTAACCCATACACCCTAGATTGACTGTCAGTCTTTATTCTTTTTCGTCTTCCTGTATTTTGATCTTCTCGGTCTCTTCTGCTTCTTTCATACCTTCTTTGATCTCTTTTGATACAGATTCACGTGCCTTATTGAATTCACCAATACCGCGACCTAAACCTCGCATTAGTTCTGGGATTTTCTTACCACCAAATAACAAGAGTACGACTACTAAGATTACGATCATCTCAGGACCCATAAAACTCAAAAGCATTAATACATTCATGTGACGTTTATTTTGTACTTCAAATATAGGGATTTTTTTTATTAATCGATTGTGTCGTAATAAATAACACAACATTTCGAGCGATCGAACATAAACCTAGCACGTTCCTGAATCTCGTCCACTTTTATAGATAAATAAATATCACGTTCATTGTTGATCATGGATGCATTTCCTAACGTTTCATAGTAACCTAACGACATGGCTTTGTGCATATTACTTAATTCACTGACAATAACATTATGCTCGATCCTGTTTTGAATCTTGTGCATCGTGCGCTCTGGAACCAAATCATCACAAAAGCGATCTAACAATTGCCAAATTGCATTTAATCCTGTTTCAAAATCTTTTTCATCAGTAAGACGACCTTCTATTACAAATAGACCACCATCAATACTTGCCGTAATATATGCCTCCAGGTCTGTGAAAATCTCCTGTTCCTTTACCAACTCTTTGTAAAATGGGGCATCCTCACCATCGGCAAGTATATCAGAAATAATATCATCGAGGTAATAGGCTCTATTCATTCTATCCGAACTATTAAAGGCCATGTAGATAGAGCGTAGTGGAACATCAGCCTTCACTTCTAGTGATGCCTTTTTCATCATCTCAACAGAAGGCCTTGTAGTTGTAGGTACCACTTGGTCTTGTACTTCTGAAAACCATTTTTCAACCCACTTTATTACCTGTTGAGCTTGTACATTACCTGCAATAGAAAGGACTGCATTAGAAGGTGTATAAAAAGTACTGTAAAAAGCCTTTAAATCTTCTACTGTTGCATCAGCCACATGTTCCAACTGGCTTCCAATCGTGGGAATACTATATGGATGTTCACCATAAGCCAAGGGCCCTAAATGATGCCATATATCACCGTACGGTTCATTCAGGCAGCATTCTTTAAACTCTTCAACTACGACTCGTTTCTCTCTGTCAAACTTAGACGAATCAAACGCTAAATCTTGCATTCTATCTGCTTCTAGATACAAAGCCATCTCCACATTCTGAGCAGGAACATGCTGATAATAAACTGTCATATCCTGATTAGTAAAAGCATTATTCTCACCCCCTGCTTGTTGAACTACCTCATCAAAATTAGGTACTGCCGATGTACCACAGAACATTATATGTTCAAGTAAATGCGCATAGCCCGTCTTATCTGATTGTTCGAATTTCGTACCAACATTGTAGGTTACACATACGCTGGCCATAGGTGTATTAGGATCCTCATGAATAATTACTCGTAATCCATTTGCCAAGGTATGTCTTATAAATTCAACCATTCATGTTTTTTATGTTAAATACAAAACTAAGTAAATGTGCTATATTTACATAAAACATTTTGAATTGGGAACGCAGAAAAAAAAATTTGTTCAATCTTTTAAAAAAAAGATCAAAGATCAAAGGCGGTCTGACATCGTTGATCATAATATTGCCCAATATCAAACCAAACACCGTGCCCGATTGGATGTCTTTGAGGATTTAGAAACTTGGCGCACAAAAGCACATATGATCAAGAAAGGGGCAATCGATAATCTCCAGCAATATCTCATTCAATTTGAAAAGCAATTTGAAAAGAATGGCGGTAAGATTTTATGGGCTAAAGATGCTTTTGAAGCTCGTCAACATATCCAAGATATTGTTGAAAAACACCAAATTAAAACTGCAGTTAAATCCAAATCAATGATAACAGAGGAAGTTGAACTAAATACCTTTCTTGAACTACTGCAAGTTGATGTTCTTGAAAGTGATCTCGGAGAATTCATTGTTCAGCTGCGTGGCGAATCACCGTATCATATTGTAACACCTGCCATGCATCTTTCAAAGGAACAGGTCATCGATCTTTATATGGACCGTTTTGGACTCTCGGCAGACAGTACGGTAGAAGACCTTGTTTCATTTACCCGAAAGTACCTGCGACATTTTTTCAAGAAAGCTGATCTTGGTATAACCGGTGCTAATTTTTTAATGGCTGATACTGGTGGGATCTGCCTGGTCACCAATGAAGGGAACGCTCGATTAACCAGTAGTTTTCCTGATACGTTGATCAGTATTTCAGGAATTGAAAAGATCATTCCCAGGACATCCGATCTTGATACCCTGCTTCCTCTTATCGCTGCATATGGAACTGGGCAATCTTTGACCGTTTATAACACGATCTTATATGGACCTAAAAGAAACGATGAAAGCGATGGTCCATCCACACATTATCTGATTTTATTAGACAACGGTCGAAGTGACATATGGAAAGATCCCAAATTAAGAGAGTCGTTATATTGTATCAAATGTGGGTCTTGTCTTAATGCATGTCCAATATATAAAATGGCAGGAGGTCATAGCTATGAAACACCTTATACAGGACCCATCGGTTCAGTTATCAGCCAACATTTACAGCTTAACGAATCTGGATCATTCGATCATTTAAGTCATGCTAGTTCCCTTTGCGGTAAATGTTCAGCGAGCTGCCCAGTGAAAATACCCATCGATAAATTACTGGTACATAATCGCCATGTGCAAACTAAAAACACCATGTCCGAATTACTTTGGAATCGGTGGATGCAATTAATGTCAGATCGAACAGCATTGAACAAAGCAGCATTCCAAAAGAAAATGGCTCAACATATTCTTCTACCCTTTTTGTGGGGGTCGCAACGAAAAACACCCCAATTCAAAGCTCGTTCATTCAGTGAATTATGGTGTATGAATGAGGGTTATTTGTAGATAATTTCATATAATTGATATGTATGTCGAACAAAATAAATGGCATAGTACGATCTTAACATGGAAGAATTCAATGAAAATGAGAAACATCGGGAAGCTACACCCGAGGAGATCCAGATCTTTGAGACAGAATTGATGCCACAGATCGATGCTCTGTACAACTTTGCTTATCACCTTTGCTATAATGAGGCCGATGCCAATGATCTGGTACAAGAAGCCTACCTAAAAGCATTTAAATATATTGATAAATACAAAAGTGGAACTAATCCAAAGGCATGGTTGTTTAGAATAGTGAAGAACGCCTTCATCAATGCGTATAGAAAGAAGAGTAAGGCTCCAAAATCTGTTGATATAGAGGAGTTTATTACCTTTCATGACACGGATGAGGGTAGTTATGTGGAGCACGTCAATCTAGAGACTGATTTTTATCACGATCTGATGGGCGATGAGGTTACTGCGGCTTTAAATTCGTTAAAAGTTGAATTTAAAACCGTTATTTTGTTGTGCGACGTAGAAGGATTTTCTTACGATGAAATTGCCGAGATTATCGACATACCTGTAGGAACTGTCCGCTCAAGACTATTTAGAGCAAGAAATGCTTTAAAAGAAAAATTGAAAGAATACGCTGAACAACATGGATTTAAAGATAAGCGAACATAAACATACATATCAATCATTTTTCACCTTAACGACGTAGTTATGGAACCGAATAAGAATAAATTTAACAGACGTATGAGTTTGTTTTTGGATGGCGCCCTCTCAGAGGATGATAGAGCTCAATTCATCAATGAAGTGAATGCCTCAGATCAAAACAAAGAGAACCTTGTGAATGAGCGTGCCTTTCGCTCTTTTCTTAAAAACAAACTCACTCGTAAGACCGCATCTCAATCTATTAAAAATTCCATAAGAGACTCTTTTTATGGTCGACAAGGCTAACTGATCATTCATGCTTTATCTCTCTCTTGCCGCCATCTGCTCATTACTACTGGTGGTGATATTTAAGCTGTTTAATACCTATAATGTTGAATCATTTCAAGCGATTGTTTGTAATTACATAGTTTGTGTATTGATCGGATCCATTCAAGGAGGAAGCTTTCCTTTAGGATCAGATGTTATTCAAAAAGATTGGTTCCCCTTTATGCTTGCACTGGGGCTTTTATTCATTAGTGGGTTTTACATTGCTAGTCAAACCGTACGTCATTTTGGTATTGCAGTCGCATCAGTGGCACAACGAATGTCTATAATCATTTCTGTAAGTTTCGCTATACTCTATTTCAATGAAGCTGCGACCATTACAAAGATCATCGGTATTTTATTTGCTATTTCTTCCGTTATCCTAATCAATCTTCCTGATAAAAAGAGTACAGAATCTACATCAAATGACACCTCGATTCGTCCCATTTATTATCTGATGCCTTTATCTATTTTGGTGATTAGCGGATGTATTGAAGCAATCCTTCAATACGTTCACCTTAGTTTTGACGATCTGGATTCAAATCAAGAAAGTACCATACTCTTCTCTTTTGCCGCATTCAATGGTATTGTAGCAACCAGTTTCTTAGTTTTGACCGGCAAATTAACCCTAGGACTCAAAAATCTCTTTTGGGGAGTCATCCTTGGCATACCCAACTATTTCTCCATCTTTTTCCTTATGGTAGCACTTGATACCATTGATGCATCGAAAGCCTACCCGATCAATAATATTTTTGTGGTCTCTACATCAGCAATTGTGGGTTATTTTGTTTTTTCAGAGAAACTAAATACTTTTAATGTGCTGGGTGTTATTGCTTCAGCCATCTCTATTATACTCATTGCTTTTTAAGTCCCTGTACCTAATAAATTTGTTCGGATGAGCCAAAGATCATTGATTTTCATTTCCCTCTTTCTGTTACATACTATCTCATATGCCCAATTTTATATTTTTGGAGGATATAACTATGGGGCCATTCAATTAAAAGGTACAAACGAAATCATCAACAGCTTCAATGAACTTGAAAACCATCAGTTAGGACCATTACGTTATAATTTCCATGGCTATCGCTTTGGTGGTGGAAAATATGGAGAATTTACATTGGTTGAACTAGGGTTTGGCAATCTCATAAGTAACCAAAAAAGCCAGGTACCTAACCAATTAAAAGAAAATGCAGAGATAGCATCTAATTTTATGTCCGTTTCAGCTCGGGCGGGTATCAAACCAATAAAGGATCAGTTTTTTACGGTCGGGCTTGCCTTACATCTTGGATTAGAACGGATTCGATATTCGTTTGGTGGTGATTATGTAACACCTGTACAGAATTATGTTATTGTTCCTGAATTATATATCGATTATGCTATCAAGCTAAATTTCTTAGCGAAGAAATCACAGCGCGACAAAATATTGTATCTCCTCCGCATAAGGCCTTACTTTCAATTGCACCAAACCTTAATAATCGGTGAGCTAGAAAGTGGTATGAATCAGATTCCAAGCATCAGTGAAAATGCCATTGAAGATAAAATGGATCATTTTGGATTCAATATTTCTTTAGTTATTCCGTTTATGAATGATGAGGAACGAAAACAAATATTAAAAACTAAGGATAAAAAGAAGTCATCATTCAAAAACAAATAAGCATGCTTAAGTTAATTTTTTATTTTTTATTCTTTGCTGTTGGTGGTTGGCTGGTCTACACCCAAGTGTTAGGTTATGGCACACAAGAAGAAAAAGACAAAGGAGCTCAATTATTAAAAAATGCTAAAAACACCTTTCATGATATCTATGACATCTTGGCTAATCAAGGTCAAAAGATAAAAAACGGTGACTATAACAAAGTTCTAGATAAAATGACCGATCTGCTTCAGCAACTAAAACAACAGACAACCTCTGAAAAAGATAAAAAACGAGTGGAGGAACTTATGAATGAGGAGAAAGAACTGAGAGAACAGGTCGAAGATGAGAATCAAGATCCAGAAAAGACAAAAAATGATCTTGAAAAACTGACAGAACGTATAGCAATACTGGTTGAAGAATTACAGAAAAAAGACCAATAGCATAAAAAAAAGATCAACATTCCTGTTGATCTTTTTTCATGTTACATACTTAACATAGAGTTTTGACTTCTATCCAAGATCGCATCAATCAAATGCTTTGGAGGTTGAATGGAAAAGTCATCGATTAGTGATTTAAGTTCTTTTACTTGTTTGTAAAACGTATTTTTATCACAATCTACCTTCCGAATATTCTTTAATAATAGATGGTCAACATAATTTGACTCTCCATAAACATCCGATATGATATCTTCTTGCGTAAACGTTTGTTTCATATATACAATTAATAGATGATAGATATAAGTGTTACAATTTCAAAACGGACATATTTGCTATATGTTGTGTTGCCTTGTGAAAATTTGATGAAATATTGATAAATGTCATACGGTCACAGTATGCGTTTAAACACCCTATCGTACGGCAAGCCCTGTAATTTTGAAATCTGTTCGTCGATTCATAGCATGCTCTTCGTCAGAACAACGAATTCCATCCTTACAACGGTTCATGATCATCATTTCTCCATATCCTTTAAATGTAAGTCTAGAACGATCGATCCCTTTTGAAATCAGATAATCATATACTGATCGAGCTCGCTTTTGAGATAATTCCAGATTGTATGTAGCGGAACCCTTAGCATCCGTATGAGATCGGATTTCTACCGATATCGTACTGTTTTGTAGTAGTGTTATGATCTCTATTAGTCCATTTGAATTATCCATATCCAACTGAGATCGATTTAACTCATAATTGATATCAGCTACCTTAATTATATCACCTTTACTAAATCCGCTTTGGTTGATCACCTTGAACTCCGTTCGTCGATTCACAGCGTGTTCTTCCTTTGTACATTGTACTCCCTCTTTACAGTGGTTGAGAATAACCGTTTCACCATAACCTTTTGCGATAAGTCGTGATGCTTCTATACCACTTTTTATCAAATAATCCCGTACAGACTGTGCGCGTTTTTGAGATAATTCCATATTGTATGAGGCTGAACCCGTTGCATCCGTATAGGCACCGATTTCGATGACCACATTGGGTTGTTCTTTCAAAATTTCTCTTAACTCTTTTAATCCCTCTGACCGTTGATGGTCAACAGTCGAACGACCATGCTCGTAGTAAACATTTGCGATTTCGATCTTATCACCAATCGCATAGTGATCTTTTCGGACTGTCTCCCTTACATTGGCAACAAGTACTGAATTTGGCCTGTTGGTTTTAACCACGGTAGCCGTTGTCGAATTATTCTTGAAACTATAATTGTTAGAGGACACAGCTTCAACCGCTAATGTAGGAGATAGATCCGCATAGGCAATCACTTCAAGGCGTCGATTAACAGCATGTCTTGAATACGAACATCGTACATTATTTCGACAACCATTCAATAAATTGGTTTCTCCATAGCCCTGATATCGGATACGATTTGCATCCACCCCATTATCGATCAAAAAGCGTCTCAATGAACCAGCCCGTTCTTTCGATAATTTTAGATTTTCTGATGCAGAACCTCGACTATCGGTATACCCATTAATCTTAATCGCAATAGTCGGATTATCGAGAAGTTGTGCAACAAATGCTCTCATCTCCTGGTTGTCTAAATTTCTTAATTGGGTACTATTAACCCTAAAGTATGAATTACCGAACGTGAACTTATCGCCAACTTGTAAAACCATTTTTGATTCCACGCCATAGTCAGCTATCTTTTTGACTTGATAGATATCCTCATAGCCTTTTCCTCCGATCCTGTTGGATGTCACATAACCTACATTCGTAGACTCATCAAATGTGAAATACAAGTCATCTTTTGGTGAATTTACATTCGTTCCTAAGTTGACAACTCGTCCCCAACCATAGCTTTTTTGTTTCGACATAAATACATCGAATGCTCCATAACCCTCATGCCAGTCCGAAGAAAAAAACAAGCGACCAGAAGGAGTAAAGAATGGACACATTTCATTTCCCATGGTATTGATCTCAGGACCTAGATTCTTTGGTACTGACCATCCATGAACCGTCTTGTACGATACATAGATATCAAAGCCACCAAATCCACCCGGTCGGTCAGATGCAAAATACATAGACATCCCATCTTTTGTTAAATACGGATGTCCAGTTGAAAATGGAGTGTCTGCATCTATATCTGCATTATAGGGAAAAAACTCTTCGGTCGATTTATTCCAAACATAAGAGGGTCTGGTTCTGTAAGTATAGATATCCATCATCAAACCACTTCCTGGCACCTGACGAATACCATCCATAAAGTTGTTGGATGTGATGGCCACATAATCTTGGCCTTCGGCATAACTCATAGGTGCATCATTGATATTATTACCTAAAAATGCATGGAGCGGTTCAACCTGACCATTGCGTAAAACATAATACTGATTGAATGCATCATGTGTCCAGATTACTTCATCATTCTTTTCTATTGCCACCGAACGTGAAGAGGCAAAAATAAATTGACCATCGACCATTTGTGGAGAAAAATCAGCATTCATCGAGTTGACTTGAGCCATATTTGAAACTCTAAACTTCTCTTTCATTAGATCATCAGCCATTGCAAAACGACATGCATCCATCTTCTGCTTGACCCATAATGGCTTCTTTTCTACTAATTGTTTAATGATAGGGATAGCCTTGTTGTATTCCCCGTTCATCATTAATACTTGCACCAATAACATTAGACTCGAATCATCGGAGACATAGTTCAATAACTGGTATAGTAACCGTTGTGCTTTTTTTGTCTGATCGGTATAATAGTAGCAAGATGCTAACTGATATAAATTCTCCTTGGTGAAATGACCAGACTTGACGATCTGTTCATAAAGTGGAATGGCATCTTTGAATAAACTAGATTTATAATTAGCTAGAGCCTCCTTCTGGATATCTACCTGAGCAGATAAACCCAATGTCAACATCCATGATAAAAAAAATAAGGTTCCTCTTAACATACAACCAACTATAGTCTTACTTTCTTAACGTTTTAACCTCTCTATTGTTATAATACAGCGTCATTTATCAATCATTCAAGGCTGAGGCAGCAGTTGAATCACTTTATTAAAGGAAGTAGATTGAGCCATACCTCGGGTTGATAGAACAGCGGAGGTTGTTAAATATCCTTCTTTCTCCACCTTGATCACAAATGAACAGGGTGTTCCTAAGGGAAACTGATAGCTACCGTCTAATTTTGAGGTTTCTGTCCGCTGTAAGTCCGAGCATTCGCTGATCAGACTAATCGTTGCATCAGGAATAGCTATATTGTTTTGATCCACGATCATTCCCTCAACGCTAAAGTCTAATTTTTTC
>CAXQBA010000327.1:0-18437 GCA_964221885.1 Luminiphilus sp.
AACAATTCCTCTTTCAATCAACTTTCGGATCACAAACGGCTTGAATAATTCAGCTGCCATGTTTTTTGGTAATCCACATTCGTGAAGTTTCAAGCTTGGACCTACAACGATTACTGAACGACCAGAATAATCAACACGCTTACCTAATAAGTTCTGACGGAATCGTCCTTGCTTTCCTTTTAATACATCACTTAAAGACTTCAAAGCACGACCACCTTCAGCTTTTACAGCATTTGATTTTCTAGAGTTGTCGAATAGAGAGTCAACAGCTTCCTGAAGCATACGCTTCTCATTACGTAGAATCACCTCTGGAGCTTTGATCTCCAATAATCGTTTAAGACGATTATTTCTAATGATCACACGACGATATAAGTCATTCATGTCAGAACTTGCAAATCGACCACCATCTAATGGCACAAGAGGACGAAGCTCTGGTGGAATAACAGGTAAATAGTCAATGACCATCCATTCTGGTCTGTTTTCCATGTACTGGTGACCCGAACGGAATGCTTCAATAACACGAAGACGCTTCAATGCCTCAGATTTTCTTTGCTGAGATGTTTCATTCAATGCCTTATCCTTCAAAAAGTCAGACTTCTCGTCAAGATCCATAATGGATAACAAATGCTTGATCGCATCCGCTCCCATTTTCGCAATGAATTTATTAGGATCGTCATCTGGTAATGATTGATTTTCTTTTGGAAGTGATTCTAAAATATCTAGATATTCTTCCTCTGTCAATAAATCTTTAAACTCACTACCGTTGATTCCACGTTCTCCAACAATACCTGCTTGAATTACCACATATCTTTCATAGTAAATAATGGTCTCAAGTTTTTTAGAGGAAAATCCAAGAAGATATCCAATCTTGTTTGGTAATGACTTAAAGTACCATATATGAACAACTGGAACCACTAATTTGATGTGTCCCATACGTTCACGACGCACTTTCTTTTCAGTCACCTCAACACCACAACGATCACATACGATACCTTTATATCGGATACGTTTGTACTTACCACAGTAGCACTCATAATCTTTTACCGGACCGAAGATACGCTCACAGAACAATCCATCACGCTCTGGCTTGTACGAACGATAATTGATCGTCTCTGGCTTTAGGATTTCTCCATACGAACGCTCAAGAATGGAATCTGGTGATGCCAAGCTTAAGATGATTGAGTCAAACTGATTGTTTGTTTTTGAATTATTATTTCTATTAAACGCCATGTTATATTGTTATTTTAAAAAACCTTGCATTTTAAATATCAGAAACCTTCCGATCTAGTAAAACTTAACTTCAAGAGCTAAACCTCTCAATTCATGTACTAATACATTGAATGATTCTGGAATACCAGAGATTGGTAGGTTATCTCCCTTAACGATCGCCTCGTATGCTTTTGCACGACCGATGATATCATCAGACTTGATCGTAAGTAATTCTTGAAGAATATTCGATGCACCAAATGCTTCGAGAGCCCAAACTTCCATCTCCCCAAAACGCTGACCACCGAACTGAGCTTTACCACCCAATGGTTGCTGCGTAATAAGTGAGTAGGGTCCTATGGAACGCGCGTGCATTTTATCATCGACCATGTGTGATAGTTTCAACATGTAGATCACACCGACCGTAGCCTGCTGGTGGAAGCGATCTCCTGTTTCACCATCATATAGATATGTCTGTCCAAAATCAGGCAATTCAGCTTGATTGACAAATTCCTGGATCTGATTTGATTTTGCACCATCGAAAATCGGTGTTGAGAATTTCATATTCAATTTCTCACCAGCCCATCCAAGTACCGTTTCAAAAATCTGACCTAAGTTCATACGAGAAGGTACCCCAAGCGGATTTAATACAATATCCATTGGTGTTCCATCTTCAAGATATGGCATGTCTTCATCACGAACGATCTTAGCAACAATACCTTTGTTACCGTGACGACCAGCTAACTTATCACCTACCTTCAACTTACGTTTCTTAGCTAAATAAACATTCGCTAGCTTAAGTACACCTGCTGGTAACTCATCACCGATGGTAATTGCAAACTTATCGCGTTTGTACGCACTGATCTCACTGTTCACTTTTATACTGTAGTTGTGTAAAAGTGTGTGAACCGATGTATTTAATGTATCGTCAGATGTCCAATTTGAATAGTCAACCACAGAGAAGTCAATATCACGAAGACCACGCTCCGTGAATTTAGAACCCTCTTCGATCAGCTGTTCGTTGTAAATACTACGGATACCTGTTGAAGACTTGCCTTTTAAGATCCCAAGTAATTTAGCAACCAATTTCTCTTTAAGAACACTTAATGTAGCTTCATGCTTACCGTCAAGCTCTGACAACATTTTCTTGTCGATCGCTTTTTGGACCTTATCTTTCTTCGAACGTTTGAATAAACGCTTATCAATAACGACACCTCTTGTGGATGGTGATGCTTTAAGTGATGCATCTTTAACATCTCCAGCTTTGTCACCAAAGATAGCACGTAATAATTTCTCTTCAGGTGTTGGGTCAGACTCACCCTTTGGTGTGATCTTACCAACTATGATATCACCCTCTTTTACCCAAGCACCAACACGGATTAACCCGTCTTCGTCAAGGTTTTTGGTGGCTTCTTCACTTACGTTCGGAATATCGTTTGTGAATTCTTCTTCACCAAGTTTAGTGTCACGAACATCCACCTCAAATGCTTCTATGTGAAGTGACGTGAATATGTCTTCGCGAACCACACGCTCCGAAAGAACGATCGCATCCTCAAAGTTGTATCCTTTCCAAGGCATGAAAGCAACCTTCAAGTTCTGTCCAAGAGCTAATTCACCATCTTGTGTCGCATAACCTTCACATAGAACTTTACCAGATTGAACGCGCTCACCGCGTTTAACGATCGGCTTAAGATTGATACATGTATTTTGATTCGTACGTCTGAATTTGACAAGATCATACGTTACATAATCGTCATCGAATGAAACTTGACGCTGATCGTCAGTACGATCATATTTGATAACAATCTTCTTCGAATCTACATAATCAACCACACCATCACCTTCTGCGTTAATCAACATTCTTGAGTCACGAGCCACTTTTCCTTCTAGACCTGTACCAACAATAGGTGAGTTTGGTTTCAATAAAGGAACGGCCTGACGCTGCATGTTCGAGCCCATTAGTGCACGGTTCGCATCATCATGTGATAAGAAAGGAATCATTGAAGCAGATACACCTACAATCTGATTTGGTGAGATGTCAATATACTCGATATCTTCTGGAGACAAAACAGGGAAATCACCATGTTGTCTACACTTGATACGATCTGTTTGGAATTCACCTACATCATTCAAACGAGCATTTGCCTGAGCGATGATCTTAAAATCTTCCTGCTCTGCTGACAAGTAGTCTGGTAGGTTTTTAAAGTCTACTTTCTTACCACCTACGATCTTACGATATGGTGTTTCGATGAAGCCCATCTTATTGATCTTCGCGTGAACACAAAGAGTGGAGATCAAACCAATGTTTGGTCCCTCAGGTGTTTCAATTGTACACAAACGACCGTAGTGAGAGTAGTGAACATCACGTACCTCAAAGCCTGCACGCTCTCTGGATAGACCACCAGGTCCCAACGCTGAAATTCTACGCTTGTGCGTGATTTCTGACAGTGGATTGGTTTGATCTAAGAACTGAGACAGCTGTGATGTACCAAAGAAGGAATTGATCACGGAAGACAATGTTCTGGCATTGATCAAATCAACCGGTGTAAAGACCTCATTGTCTCGAACATTCATGCGCTCACGGATTGTTCTTGCCATTCTGGCTAGACCAACACCGAACTGAGAATACAATTGCTCTCCAACAGTTCGTACACGACGGTTGCTCAAGTGATCGATATCATCGATCTCAGCTTTCTGGTTGATCAAACGGATCAGGTATTTTACGATCTCAATGATATCCTCTTTGGTCAAGACAGATACATCTGATTCAGTTGTAAGACCTAATTTACGATTGATCTTGTAGCGTCCCACATCACCCAAATTATATCTCTTGTCAGAGAAGAATAATTTATCAATGATTCCACGAGCTGTTTCCTCATCTGGTGGATCAGAACCTCTAAGTTGACGATAGATATGCTGTACCGCTTCTATCTCTGAGTTCGAAGGATCTTTTTGTAATGTGTTGTAGATAACTGAATAGTCATCTTCTACATCTTCCTTTTGTAATATAATGGTATCGATTCCTGTTTCAAGGATCGCTTCGATATTTGTCTCATCTAGTTCAACATCACGCTCTAGAATCACCTCGATACGTTCAATTGAAACCACTTCTCCTGTATCCTCATCCACAAAATCTTCAGTCCAGTTCTTAAGAACACGCGCCGCTAATTTACGTCCAATGTGTTTTTTAAGATTGCGTTTGTTGACTTTGACCTCATCTGATAGGTCGAATAACGTTAGGATATCCTTATCTGTATCGAAACCGATAGCTCTCAATAAGGTTGTTACAGGGAACTTCTTCTTACGATCGATGTACGCATACATGATCGAGTTAATATCAGTGGCAAACTCCATCCATGCTCCTTTGAAAGGAATGACACGTGCCGAATAGATCTTCGTACCATTCGGGTGACGGCTTTGTCCAAAGAATACACCTGGTGAACGATGCAACTGCGAAACGATAACGCGTTCTGCACCATTTACCACAAAAGTACCTTTCGGTGTCATGTATGGTATATTACCCAAGAAAACATCTTGTATCGTTTGCTCGAAATCAACGTGCTCCTCATCATTACATGATAACTTGAGCTTGGCCTTCAATGGAACACTATACGTCAAACCTCTTTCCATACACTCTTCGACAGTGTATCTTGGGGGATCGATAAAGTAATTTAAAAATTCAAGGACAAAGATATTTCTCGCATCCGAAATTGGAAAGTTCTCTTGAAAAACTTGGTATAAGCCTTCATCGATCCGACTCTCAGGGGTTGTCTCTAACTGGAAAAACTCTTGGAATGATTGAACCTGTATTTCCAAGAAGTCTGGATATTGAGATTCGTGTTTAATCTTTCCGAAGTTATGTCTCTTTGAAACTGGAGCGCCAATGTGGCTATTCGATTTTTTTGATGACATGAAACTACTTTTATAGATATATGATTATTCTCTTACTAAAACAACAAAACAAATCTTGTTTTGATCAAAATACACATCATACGATGAAAGGCTTAGCTACTTTTCGTAACTAAGCCTATACATATCGTATGATAGCATAGGATATTTCCCAATATTCTATACTATTTCAATTCCACTTCAGCACCTACTGCCTCAAGTGCAGCTTTAATGCTTTCTGCTTCATCTTTTGGAGCACCCTCTTTTACTGGGCAAGGTGCGCCATCAACTAGTTCTTTAGCGTCTTTAAGACCAACACCTAATAGTGTTTTGATCTCTTTAACAACTTTAAGTTTACCTGCACCTGCAGACTTCAATATAACATCGAATTCTGTTTTTTCAGCAGCAGCTTCACCATCTCCAGCAGCTCCGCCTCCAGAAGCAACTGCTACAGCAGCAGCAGCAGGTTCGATACCATACTCATCTTTTAAGATGTCAGCAAGTTCTTTAACTTCTTTAACTGTAAGATTTACTAGTTGTTCTGCAAATTCTTTTAAATCAGCCATTTTAATGAAATTTTAAATAATGAATGTTAAATAATTAAATAAAAAATCTAATCCAGGAAGCGGGACGCGATTTCATATACAAAGTTGTTTGTAACTAACAACATTATTGTGCTCTATCCTCTAGTGCTTTAAGCAGCCCTGATAGGGTGCTTCCACCAGATTGTAATGAACCAACCAAGTTCTTGATCGGCGATTGTAGAAGTAGAATAACGTCTCCAATAAGGTCTTCTTTGGATTTGATATTCACCAAAGATTCAACTTGATCGTCACCGATATAAACTTCTGATTCGATGAAGGCCGCCTTTAAGATCGGCTTTTCACCATCTTCTCTAAAATCTTTAATTAGTTTGGCAGGTGCATTATTTGTTTCTGTGAACATTAATGCAGATGATCCTTTCAAAACCTCATACAAAGATTCGTAATTTTCGTTGTTCTGTTCAGCTGCTTTCTCAAGAGACTTTCTGATTAAGGTGTTTTTTACCACCTTGAGTTCAATTCCCTTTTCATAGCAAGCTCTACGGATAGTGTTAACTTTAGCAACCGTAAGCTCAGAGCAGTCAGTTATGTAAAAACACTTCGTTTCTGCAAACCTGTCAGCTAGCTCATTAATTGCAACTGTTTTTTCTTCTCTTGTCATTTTAAGTACATTTAAAATTTTGAATGAATGGAAGCAATTAAAGCTTGGTTGTTATTGATACACCTGGACTCATAGTAGTAGCAGCCGTTACACTCTTCATGTATATACCTTTTGCAGATGAAGGCTTCATGTTAGTAATTGTCTGAAGCACTTCATTGGCATTATCTACCAATTTTTCAGGTGAGAAAGAAACTCGTCCGATTGATGTATGTACGATACCGTACTTATCAACTCTGAATGATGTTTTTCCTTTTTTAATGGAGGAAACAGCATCTCCCAAACTTTGACCAGCTGTAACTACAGTACCAGACTTCGGATTTGGCATTAAGCCACGAGGTCCAAGAACACGTCCAAGACGACCTAACTTAGGCATAACATTTGCCATAGCCACGATCACGTCGATATCCAACCAGCCACCTTGCATTTTTTCAAGGTACTCATCAAGACCTACATAATCAGCACCAGCAGCTTTCGCTTCATCTTCCTTATCAGGAGTACACAAAGCCAATACCTTCTTTTCTTTACCCGTTCCATGTGGAAGAGTAATGGTACCACGTAGATTTTGATCTGCTTTTCTTGGATCGACACCCAAACGGATGTGTAGATCTACAGATGCATCAAATTTCGCAAGATTGACTTCTTTAACCAAAGTCATTGCTTCCTCTAGTGAGTAGAGCCTGTCTTTCTCTATCTTTTTGACAGCCTCAGCTCTTCTTTTACTAATTTTTCCCATTGTTAATTTAATTTTGAAAAATGTAGGAATAGAGGTTCATTCCTTTTAAATAATTTTATTAAGCTTCCCAAGGAGCATCACCTGTTACATTGATACCCATACTTCTTGCCGTACCAGCAACCATCTTCATAGCAGATTCAATCTTGAAAGCATTCAAATCCTCCATCTTGCTCTCAGCGATGTCCTTTACTTGATCCCAAGTGACAGAACCTACTTTGTTACGATTAGACTGGCTTGAACCACTTTTCAAGTTTGCTGCTTTCAATAATTGAACAGCGGCAGGAGTAGATTTGATAACAAAGGAGAACGACTTATCCTTAAATACTGTGATGATCACAGGAAGAACTTGTCCCATCTTGTCATTTGTATCAGCGTTAAAACGCTTGCAAAATTCCATGATGTTAACACCTTTGGCACCAAGAGCAGGTCCTACTGGTGGAGCAGGATTTGCTTGACCTCCCCTTACTTGAAGCTTAATAAACGTTTCGACTTCTTTTGCCATTTTAAAATATTTTAGATTTAAATATTAGCCTATGCTTGTTTTTCAACTTGAATAAAGTTCAACTCTACTTCTGTCTCACGACCAAAAACCTTAGTAATGATCTTTAACTTCTTCTTCTCCTCGTTCACTTCTTTGATCGATCCAATGAAGTCTTTAAAAAGTCCGTCAGTGACTTTTACTTCTTCACCAATGATGAATGGATCAGCCAATGTTTCACCGGTTTCTTTCGAATCATCTACTTGCGATAAAATTCGATTGATCTCATGATCTCTCATTGGGATCGGATTCTTCTTACCTAAAAAGTGGATCACATCTTTTATGCTTGTTATCGCATTAACAATGTTTGAATCCAAAGCCGACTTGTCACCTGTTGGCGATTTACGAATGATAGCCTCGACAAATAAATATCCAGGCGTCAAAACGCGCTCCTGAATCACTTTTTTTCCATTTCTGATCTTGTATACTTTCTCAGTAGGAACAATAACATTGGGCACCAATGTTCTCCACTCACTACGATCGATCTCCAGATCGATGCGTTCTTTGAGTTTTCGTTCTTTATTAGAGACGACACGAAGACAATACCATTTAGAATTCATTATAGTCTGCTTATTTTAACTACCGTATAGTATACTCAAAATATTAATCCATACGACATCCATCAAGGCGATCATACACGCCAAAATAACAGAACCTGCAATAACAACCATTGTTGTCTTTTGCAACTCTGACCATGTAGGCCAAGTCACTTCATTGCGAAGCTCGTCGTAACTTTCTCTGAAGTATTTTATCATACTTTAAACAATTTAGCACGGGTGAAGGGACTCGAACCCCCAGCCCTCGGTTTTGGAGACCGATGCTCTACCAATTGAGCTACACCCGTAACATAAGGGTTAGTCGTCCGAAAACAACCAACCCTTACTGTATAAGAAATTATATCTAAGTCTCCTAAGCTAGGATTTCAGTAACCTGTCCAGCACCAACTGTACGGCCACCTTCACGGATAGCAAAACGCAATCCTTTTTCCATTGCAATAGGAGCAATTAGCTCAACGGTAAGAGATAAGTTATCACCAGGCATTACCATTTCAACATTGGCAGGTAATTGAATCTCACCTGTTACGTCAGTAGTTCTAAAGTAGAACTGAGGACGGTAACCATTGAAGAAAGGTTTGTGACGACCACCTTCATCTTTTCCTAACACATAAACTTCACAAGTAAATTTAGTGTGTGGTTTCACAGAACCAGGCTTGCAAATAACCATACCTCTTTTCAAAGAAGTCTTCTCAATACCTCTAAGAAGTAGACCAGCGTTATCACCAGCTTCACCTCTATCTAAGATTTTGCGGAACATCTCAACACCAGTAACTGTTGAAGTTAATTTTTCACCATCAGCCATGAAGCCAATGATATCAACAGAGTCACCAGAGTTAATAACTCCACGCTCGATACGACCTGTAGCAACCGTACCACGACCTGTAATTGAGAATACATCCTCGATTGGCATCAAGAACGGCTTATCAACATCGCGCTCAGGAAGAGGAATTTCAGAGTCAACTGCTTCCATTAGTTCTTTGATAGAAGCAATACCAGATGCATCACCTTCTAACGCTTTAAGAGCTGAACCTTGGATTACAGCAGCATTGTCACCATCAAACTCATAAGAGTCTAGAAGTTCTCTAACCTCCATGTCAACAAGTTCAAGCATTTCCTCGTCATCGACAAGGTCAACTTTGTTCATGAAAACAACGATTTTAGGAACACCTACCTGGCGAGCCAATAAGATGTGCTCTCTAGTTTGTGGCATAGGACCATCAGTAGCAGCAACAACAAGAATTGCACCGTCCATCTGAGCGGCACCCGTAACCATGTTTTTCACATAATCCGCGTGACCTGGACAATCAACGTGTGCGTAGTGACGGTTTTCCGTCTGGTATTCTACGTGAGCTGTATTAATAGTGATACCACGCTCTTTTTCTTCAGGAGCTGCATCAATAGATGAATAATCTTTTTTCTCAGCAAGACCAGCATCTGCTAATACGTTAGTAATAGCAGCAGTTAAAGTTGTCTTACCATGATCCACGTGTCCGATTGTACCGATATTTACGTGGGGCTTTGAGCGATCAAACGTTTCTTTAGCCATGATTTGTCAAGATAATTAAAAGTTGAATAAAAGTATTTTAAAAATTTCAGTTACATTATATAATTCAAAAAGCAGAGCCAACGAGCAGATTTGAACTGCCGACCCCCACCTTACCAAGGTGGTGCTCTACCCCTGAGCTACGTTGGCATAAAAACAAAAACGAGGAAAACGAATTTCCCCATTTTAGTTTTTCAGAGCGGGAGACGAGACTCGAACCCGCGACCGTTAGCTTGGAAGGCTAATGCTCTACCAACTGAGCTACTCCCGCTTGTGCTTGAAGTGGGGGTGATAGGACTCGAACCTATTCAGTCATAGACACCAGATTTACAGTCTGGCCCGGCTCTCCAACTCCGGCGCACCCCCTATTCTGTTACAATACCTTTCTTTTAAAAAAAATGGAGCCGGTAGAGGGATTCGAACCCACGACCCGCTGTTTACAAATCAGCTGCTCTGGCCAACTGAGCTATACCGGCATCAATAAAAAAAAGGTTGCACATTTGCTTTCCTAGAACTTATTCCGCTAAACCTACTTGGCCCAAGCGAATGCAAATTTACAACCTTTTTGTTTTTAAACAAATTTTTCTACTAATAATTAGCGTTTATTTTTCTCTTTGTATTTGATGAGTTGACGCCGTAATGATGCGGCTCCCAGATCAACTGCTTCCTCAAATGTTTTACATGTTTCCTTGACAATAAGTCTTGAGCCTGGAACGCTAATAATTATCTCTGCTATTTTATCTTGGATCTGACCTGTTTTCTCGACTTTTAATATAACATCCGTACTTACTATCCGTTCATAAATAGAACCTAATTTATCTATTTTCTTATCAATGAATTGTAGTAATTTGGCGTCGGCGTCGAAATTTATGGCCTGCTTACTGATTTCCATAGGCTATTTATTTTAATTAATGATTATATTTTAATATGATTTGTTTATACTTTGAGTGAAGTGGTAATATTAAATTTGCATCTTTTTTTTTGAAATTGCAAATAACTGGCGAAAGTCGCAGAATGAAACTACCTAATATTTTATGGTTCATTATCGGTGTACACTTGATGAGTGCTTGCTCCAAGGGCGGTATGAATAATCTTGAAAATCTTCAAAGTGATATTGATGTAGGAAGTGAAACAGCTTCAGATGTCGAAATATACTACACAGACTCGTTGTCCGTCAGTGCCATTGTGTACGCAAGCTCCATGATAAAGTTCAACACAGGGCAGAAAAAAAAGATATTTCCAAATGGTGTCCGAGTATTGACTTTCGATCGTCAACAACGTGAAGCAAGTTACATCAAATCCAATTTTGCTGAACAATTAAACAATGATGATGAGATCTTTTTAAAAGACAGTGTGTATATTGAAAACAATGTCGGCGAAAAACTATATGCTGATGAATTGATCTGGAGTAAAAAGAACAACACGATCACATCAGATAAAAAAGTACGAATCGTCACATCAGAAAATGAAATACGCGGGTTTGGCTTGATATCTAACTTATCGTTCTCTGAGTGGGAATTAGATTCTGTCAGCGGCCTGGTCGAATCGAATAACATTGTCCAATAGTACTTTATGATAGAGTTAGCCTACATTATTATCTTTTTACTGGCCTCAGGTTTTTTCTCTGGTATTGAGATTGCCTTTGTTTCTTCCAATAAATTACAAGTTGAGGTCATTCGTAAGAAAGGAACCAAAAGAGGTTTGTTATTAGCCGAATTAATCGAAAAACCATCGGAATTTCTTGGCACAACCTTGGTGGGAAACAATATTGTTTTGGTGGTTCTTAGTATGCTAAGCGGTGCCTACATCTCTGAGAATATACTTGTTCCTTATTGGGGGATCACGCCTGACCAGTCTCTAAGTATCTTACTCTGCACCGTGGTAACCACCTTTTTTGTTTTGATTTTTGGCGAATTCCTTCCAAAGGTTTTATTCCGAATCAACCCTACAGGCATTCTATATTTTTTTACCTACATATTGGTATTAATTAAATCATTACTGCGAATTGTTGTTTGGGTTATGGTAAAATCATCCAATACTATTATAAATCGATTATTTAAAATTGAAACCCCAGACGATAAACAAGTTTTTACCAGGACCGATCTAGATCATTTCATTACTGAGATCACCTCTAAGTCAGAAGAAGAAATTGATACGACCTTATTTCAAAATGCCTTATATATTAATCATGTTAAAGTAAGAGACTGTATGATACCTCGTAATGAGATCGAAGCGATCGATATCAGTGAATCGATTGACGAGCTCAAACAATTATTCATTCGAAGCACACTATCTCGCATCCTTGTTTATGAAGAAAACATCGATCACATAGTTGGTTATGTACACCACCAAAATCTTTTCACTTCTCCAAAGAATATTAAAAGTTGTCTGTGGCGTATACCAATGGTTCATGAATTCACACCAGCTCGTGACGTTATGAATATGTTGATCAAACAAAAATTAAATCTGGCATGGGTAGTTGATGAACGAGGTGGCACAGCAGGTATCGTTGCTCTTGAAGATATTTTCGAGGAGATTTTTGGAGAAATAGCTGATGAACACGATCAAGATGATTGGCACAAAAAAATCAGTGACACCGAGTATGTTTTTCCTGGTAGACAAGAAATAAGTACCCTGAATGAAGAATATGATTTCAATATTCCAGAAGACGAAGCCTACCATACCTTATCAGGTCTGATCGTAACAAGATTGGAAGAAATACCTGAAGAAGGTCAGTTCATTCAATTGGAAGAATACAAACTGATCGTTGAAGAAGTCAGTAATACAAAAATCGAACAAGTCCGGATCATTGTGGACAAAAGCTAACCTATGCTTCTTCCGTTTTCAATACTTCTGCTTTCATCTGTGGGAAGAAAAGTACATCTTGAATCGACGTTTTATTGGTCAATAACATGGTCAATCTATCGATACCTACACCCAATCCAGAAGTTGGTGGCATACCATATTCCAATGCGCGAAGAAAATCTTCATCCAAAACCATAGCTTCATCGTCTCCCCGATTGGCTAAAGCCAACTGATCAGCAAATCGTTCTCGTTGATCAATCGGATCATTCAACTCAGAATAGGCATTGGCAATCTCTTTACCCATGACAAATAATTCGAATCGCTCGACTAATCCTTCTTTTGATCGATGTTTTTTAGCCAATGGAGTCATCTCAATAGGATAATCCGTAATGTAGGTAGGTTGGATCAAATTTGCTTCTACCTTCTCTCCAAAGATCTCATCGATCAATTTACCTTTCCCCATTGAATCGTCAACCTCAATGTGTAATTGTTTACAAACATCTCTTAGTGCCTTTTCATCCATTTGTGAGACATCAATTCCTGTATACTTTTCAATGGATTCAAACATCGTCATACGAGTATAGGGACCAGCAAAACTAACTTGATGCTCACCTATAGTAACGGTTGTGTCTCCGTGAAGTCGTTGTGTGATCGTTTCGATCATCTCTTCCACCATTTCCATCATCCATATGTAATCCTTATACGCCACGTATATTTCCATTGATGTGAATTCAGGATTATGCGTACGATCCATCCCCTCATTTCTAAACATCTTCCCAATCTCATATACACCATCGAATCCCCCAACGATTAGTCGCTTTAAATACAACTCATTTGCAATCCTCATGTATAATGGCATATCCAATGTATTGTGGTGCGTTGCGAAAGGTCTAGCTGCTGCACCACCATGAATTGGCTGTAAAATGGGTGTTTCTACTTCCAACCATCCTTGACCATCGAAATAATCACGCATGAAACGAATGATCTTCGATCGTTTGATAAATACATCTTTTACCTCAGGATTTACCGTTAGATCGACATATCGTTGTCGATATCGCAACTCAGGATTTGTAAAACCGTCATAGACGTTCCCCTCAGCATCACGTTTTACTACAGGTAATGGACGTATGGATTTACTTAGAAATACCAATTGACTTGGGTTAACCGAAATCTCACCAAGTTTGGTTCTAAACACAGTTCCTCTGACTCCTACAAAGTCGCCGAGATCCAAATGTTTTTTGACCAATCCATTATAAAGTGACTTATCTTCATCAGGGCAAATATTATCACGACGAATAAACAATTGAATTCGCCCCACTGAATCCTGTAATTCTGCAAAAGTAACTGCACCTTTTGACCGAATTGCCATAATGCGTCCACACAGGGAAACCTCACCTAAAGCATCTGGTTGATCATCATTAAATCCATCTTTTATTGCCAAACTTGTCGTACTAACATCAAACTTTTCGGCTGGATAAGGATCAATTCCCAATGCTTGTATTTCAGAGAGTGATTCGATCCGTGCTACATCTTGATCGTTTAGTTTTCTATCACCTAATTTTTTGGCGTTCAATATTTCTTGTATCTTATCCTGCATCTTATTACTATTTATAGTATTATATACTATTGACAACTAAAGAATGAATTTCTGCAAAGATAGTTTAAATAAATAATTTAATTCCAAAATTGATTTATTTGTATTCCTTAATATATTTTAGAAATTCGCGGTTGAAAACCTAACATTATGAAAAGCAGCTATACGAATAAAGAACAATATTATAATGATTATCTCGGGCTAGAAAAGATACTTGACGCTCAGTTCCCTGAAAGTGTAGCAAGAGGAATAGATGCTCATGATGAGATGTTATTCATCATCATCCACCAAGCATACGAGTTATGGTTCAAGCAAATCCTTCATGAATTGGATTCTATCATTGATATTTTCAGTACATCTATTGACGATAACTCCCCAGACTTTCAAATTGCATTGCACAGAACTAATCGCATTGTAGAAATATGGCGTTTACTGGTTTCACAGGTCACCGTTTTGGAAACGATGACATCGATGGATTTTCTGGATTTCAGAGATCTTCTTTCTCCAGCCTCAGGTTTTCAAAGTGTCCAATTCAGAATACTAGAAGCTAAACTCGGTCTTAAAATGGAACATCGTCATGAGAGCAAATATTATGAATATCAGCTTAGAGGCGAACATGTCAAGCACATAAAATCAATGGAGACAAAGGCTACTTTATTTGAGTTGATTGCTGGATGGTTGGAACGTATGCCTTTTTGGAAAGAAGCCTATTGGTCGAGTTTTTCAAAGGAACATGACTTAGGAGGGAGTACTCATCCTTTTTGGGAAAAATATCGGAAAACATATCTCGAAGGCTTAAACAACAAGGAACTCCAACAGATCAATATGACCGCCTTTGATAATATGTTTCTTGGTGCTGGTGAATCAAATACACGCTTGAGTGCAAAAGCATGCCAATCTGTTTTATTTATTAATCTTTACAGAGACTATCCACTACTTCAAATGCCTTTTCAATTCTTACAAAAATGGTTAGAGATCGATGAATTGATGTCCATGTGGCGATATAGACACATGAGTATGGTCCGTCGAATGATCGGCATGCGAGTTGGAACCGGAGGTTCTTCAGGGGCAGCTTATTTGAAAGGTGCAATGGAAAAACATTATATATTCGGCGATTTTACTCAGCTGACAACATACTTGATCCCACGACATAATCTCCCTAAACTGCCTAAAGAACTGTCCGATAAACTAAAATACGTTGACCTCTAAATAACACCTTATCAATCGATCAGACGAATCGATGTCTGTTTGAGCGTGTTTGGCATCTTAGAGTAAAAGATACCCTTGGAAACGGGTTGCTGATATAAAGAAGGGATAAGGTATTTTCCTTTTTCTTGCGCCCTTTTCTCCAACTCAACGGTTCGTTCATTAGGGTTCTGCTGCATGTATCTATCATTCCGCTCTGCATAGATAACCCAGGATACCTCTTTGTTTGCAACTCCACCAGCAACGATGAACCTCCCATTATTGTCCACCTTTTGCTTAATGTATAGTGGCATGTAGGCACCTATTGGGGTCAGTTGATAGGATTCCGACCGGTTAATCTCTTTGTAATAGTCTGGCAGAGAGACAATCGCTTCGCCATTTGAATCAAAAACAGCTGTTCCTCGATACACATTAAGCACCTCATCCGACTCCATACTAAAATGGCGAAGAAATTTATTTTCAGGATCCAATGGATGATCGATCCGAAATGTTTTTGTACCTGTAGCTCCCAATGATCCATTAGAATATACGCCATAAGCACCCGCAACACCACCCAAGTATCTATCTTCTCCTAACACACCATAGTATCCTTTCCCTGCAACGCCGACACCATTTCCTAATGGAGCTACTGCATCAAAATTCTCACCATAAATACCATAACCTGAAGAGTAGTTCGTCTGTCCAACCGTACCATTGAACCCTATTCCAAGAACACCATGCCCCCCGTTCGTTCTAAAACTGGAACCATATAAAGCAGCCTCAGCAGTTGCTGTATTCAAAACTTGACCAACAACACCATAACCCACACTAGATGAATTACCAATGATAGCTGCTGCTGCTGTATTCGTTGTATTTGTGGTGGCCTGTATGGCTGCAAAAGGATTAGAGGCAACTGTCGAAGAGGCTACCAAGCCTACTCCTGTATTTGTATTAGTTGTACGAATTCCAATACCACTGACGGTGGGTATAGATAAGTCAATCTCACCAGCATCTACCGAAATCGTTCTGCCAGCTCCTGTCCCTGTATAGTCATATGCCATATCAAGAGATGAAATGCCGCCACTTGGAAGATTTATTGTATTTGCGCCACTGATAGTTAACTGACTCCCAACTAAACTTAAGCTTTGAAGTTCATTGTTTGGATCATCGTCGTTCAAAATCACTTGACCACCATTTGTTAGTGAAATAATACTATCCGATTTAGATAGTTGTTGAGATCCTGTATTTAATACCACATTATTGCTTCCCGATAAAGCTAAGGTATCACCACTTAAGGTTAGTGTTTGGATTTCATTGGTAGGGTCAGCATCTGCATCATCTTTATTGGCAACCTCATTAGCATATAAAGCATAAGGCACTGATATTAATTCAGAAGTTCCCATGTCTGTATAGGAACTACCTCCAGTTGGATCAAGCTCAACTTTTAAATAATGAGAGGCTTGCCCCCAAGTGATTGCTGAAAACGAACCATTGTTAACTGTTCCACTACCAATTTTCAACGTAAAAAGTCCAAATGAATTTGTGGTTGGATTGTGTGTTTCAACATAAGAGATCGTACCCGTAGGAGTATTTTGAATGATTGAAAACCGTACGGATATCATTTGAGTACTTACTGGTAGGCCTGAATTATCTCTTGCTATAGCCTGATATTGTATCATTTGAGGTGATTGGGCATATACCTGTGACAAAAAACCCCATGTTGCGATGATAATAATTGTGATATGTTTCATATTAGTACTTAGTAAATGTTGATATGTTTATTGATTGATTTGTATGATTAATCTGACGAATGATATATCCGGCAGCTGGCAAGTCAGCAATCTGAAATTGATATACAGTCTGACTGGCTCGTTGAATTAAAAGTATCTGGCCAAGTATACTTTCAATCTGAATGGTCCGATCGGCTAATTGATCAAATTGAATCTGAATAAGCTGATCAGCTGGAATTGGAAAAACCACTGAGGCATCCAGATCTGTTTTGTCGGCTACTGAAGACAGATTTAGTATGAAAGGTTGATGGAATCCTTGTGTGAGTGTATTATTTGTTTGTTGATATGTCTCTGTAACGACTTCACCGACTGACCAAGAATATTCCGTCCCATTCGTTAATGTATAATGTCCGCCCACCGAACCGATCAATTGCATGTCCAATGTTTGTCCTATAGATACATAATAGATACTCAAAAAGGCGAGTGAAATAATATACTTCATGTTGTTGATTTGTAATGAGCGTCCCAATATAGAAAAAAATACAGAGTTAGCCCATTCGACCTAAAACTTAAAAATTAAAGCGACAGGTAACATTTATTGATAAATATCAGTTAATATATACTAAGCTTTTGATGCATGTCAATGAAAATGTACTTTGAAATATTTTACCTTAGTAAATGCAATTATTATTTATTTTCTTCGATTTGTCAATTTTGGTTATTTCGAGGTAAAATTCTCTTTTTCAAGCATTTACACAATAAATGTCGTTGTTTCAGAATTCATTTTTGATGTAAAACAAAATTTTTTGGCCTTCATATTTGGCCTACTTTTGTATTGTAAGCTTAAGAAAACAACCACGAATTTTACATTAACTAAACTCACCTAACCATGAATGCCGTTGAGAAACCCTTAACGACGATATTCCCTAAATTGTCGGAAAAATCATTAGGGATACTTGATGAGAACATTGTTGTCATCAAATTTGAAAAGAAAAAGTTATTAATAGACGAAGGAACTGTATTTCCATATCTAGGATGGATCGAAGAAGGCGCAATCCGTTGTTACACGATCAACGAGGATGGAAAAGAAAGTTGTCACACGCTATTATTGAAAAATGATTACTTCTGTGATTTCTCTAGTTTTTTCAATCAGACCTCGACACAATATTATTTTGAGGTACTTGAAGGTACTGTTATCCATACGATAACATATCAAAAACTAGAAAAACTGAAGACGTTGATACCTGAATTGAGTGATTTCAACAAACATTTGTTGTTATACTTAAATCAAGTTTTCGAACGTAGATTATCTATCCTACTTATTGATAATGCAAAAGATAGATATCTTAAACTTTTAGAAAAATACTCAGATGTTATGTTGCACTTCACACATTATGTGATCTCATCATACTTAGGTATAAAACCTGAAACACTGAGTAGAATAATAAATAAAAT
>CAXQBA010000328.1:0-2220 GCA_964221885.1 Luminiphilus sp.
TTATCAAAACAATCGTTACTTTAGCAGCAGCAGAAACAAATCCCTCTGCTATTCAGGCTGCTAAAAGCATTACAATACCTACGCTCATATTCTCTGGTGAGGAAGATTGTGTAGCTCCTCCTGTAGATCACCAAAACCATATGTACGATAGTTTATCATCTACATGTAAAGCTCAAATTCATATTAATGGTGGTGGACATTGTTATTTTGCAGATGATAATTTTGCTTGTTCTTTGGGTGAAACTGCCTGTAACCCAAATCTTAGTATCACAAGAGCCGAACAACAAGACGTCACTTTCGATTTTATTGATTCTTGGCTTCGGGCTACTCTCTTAGACAATTCGAATTCAATGGATGTATTCAATGATTCACTTCAGCTTTCAAATAGAATTAATTACAGAAAATCATGTGCTCCCATCAATGTTAATTCAGTCAACAGAATACCTGACATCAAACTATACCCTAACCCAGCGTCAAGCACATTGCACATTGAAGGATTAGTCAAAAACGAACATTGTAGAATAACTATATACAATAGTTTAGGAGATTTAGTTTTAACGAGCACAGTAAATAATGATATGACGAAAATCAATATAATAGATATACCTTCAGGTAGTTACATTATAGTTTACGAAAGTGATTCACAATATAAAGCAGACACATTTGTAATAATCAACTCTGACAAATAAGAATAGATTAATAAAGACGTCCACGTGAATCTGAAAAACATAATTCTAATTGGAATAACCTTTTGTGTTGCCATTATATTGGTGCAGTGTAAAGGAACTAATAATAGTAGCCTTAGCGCAAGGATAATGTACAAATCATTGTTGAAAGTAAACTCTTCAGAAAAGATATTTGAGAATTTGATTAACAAGCCAAAGAGAGGAAACAATGAGTTATCAGTTTCTAAAATATCAAAGAAGTTAAATTGTTTAGAACGATATATTGATGGGCATAAAGTATTGACTGTCTGTAAAAACACAAAAGCTACAAAACATATTCTCCTTTTTCATGGAGGAGCTTATGTCGCTGAGGCTACGGCTGGACATAGATATATCCTTGAACATCTTGCTTTGCAATATGGTTATCGTGTAAGTTTCTTGGATTATCCACTTGCTCCTGAAAATACTGCAGAAAAAACCATAGGCTTTTCTATGAAAGCCTATCAATTGATCCAATCTGAATACGAAATGGATACCTTATTTTTCTTTGGAGATTCGGCTGGCGGTGGACTTGCCTTGGCTCTACTTCAATCCATCAGAAATGATTCAAATCTTTTAATGCCAAGTAAAACAGTTTTAGTTTCGCCTTGGTTAGATGCAACTATATCAAATCCTGCTATTGATACACTTATTGAGAGAGATGTAATACTAAACGTTGAAGGCCTAAGAAAATGCGCAAGCCTCTATGCGGGTGGTATTGATATTGAAGACCCAAGAATTTCACCTATTAATGGAAGATTGGATAGCCTATCCGATATTATGATTCTTGTAAGCAACTATGAAATTTTTTATCCAGACTGTGTTTCACTCAAATGCCAATTGGATAAAGCAAAAGCATCAACAGGAACTCTTATAGTAAAGGAGCATCTGATTCATGATTGGATTGTCTTACCTATAAAGGAAAGAGATGAAACCATTGCAGAAATAAATGAATTCTTCTTGAATTAACGGCATTGTCAAATGCTTCAAAATTCAACATTCTATAAACTACAAAAGGCTAACATTTCTGTTAGCCTTCTTTCTGTAGACGTTCTGGAGAAAAGGTCGAATTAAGACAATGAACGATCTCTCAAGAACTACATCCGAAAATTGGAATGAATGAAATATTCAACCATGCGAGAATCTTTTCTCGCCTTCCTTGAACAAATAAATTCATCTATTTCATTATTCGACAATATCTTGACTTTCGCATTTATACCCTTAATCGCGGTACTCCGAAGTTTGTTCAGATGACTAATGGAAAGATCTGAGGAAAATCGGGAATTCAGTTCATGAGTATTTCCATCTCCATTTTTCATCAAATAGTCGAGTATCTCAATTTCATCATTCGTCAGTGAAGTTGAATTTGTTCCATAAATGATCCTATCCGCTTGCAAAGTAATTTTTCTTGACCGCAGCTGAGTTGGGCGATAAAATTTCCGATAAATTATTAAAACAATAATTAGAAATAATATTCCCGTTGGAATGAAATACCATTGCGGCGCGTTAAATGGAC
>CAXQBA010000329.1:0-3517 GCA_964221885.1 Luminiphilus sp.
GGTCCTCAAGGTCCTGCCGGTCCACAAGGCCCTGCCGGTGCAGATGGTGCTGACGGTGCAACAGGTCCTCAAGGTCCTGCTGGTGCAGATGGTGCTGACGGTGCGACGGGTCCTCAAGGTCCTGCCGGTGCAGATGGTCTTTTACCTAATGGTACAGATCCGGGTAATTTACCTCATTGGACAGGTTCAAATTGGTCTGTAAGTTCGACTGCATTAGATTATGATGGAACTAATTTAGCCCTTAATGACAATCAAATTCGTCTACGTGGTGCAGGTGACGGTAATCATCTTTTAGGATTCTTGGGAGGCGCATTTGATGGTCCTTTATTACAAGGATTTAGCTCGGTTGTTCTGAAAACTGTTTCTGGTGGTGATGCTGGCGGATTATTTATGAAAAATGGTCGTGTTGGTATTGGAACAACGAATCCATTAAATGGACGATTGCATGTTGAGTCATCTGCTTTTGTAGGTTTCTCATACGGCTATCTTAATGGTGGAGGTGGAACAGGCTATTGTGGTAATTGTGGCGGTGAGGTTTCTATCTGGGCACAGCGTCGTGTTGCAGCTGAGGAATTCAATGCCTTTTCCGACGAACGAATCAAATCGATTATTGGTCTTTCAAACCAAGAGAATGATCTTGATAGATTGATGAAAATACGTGTAACAGACTATACATTTATTGATAAAATTGCGAAAGGTAATCAAACTCAGAAAAAAGTAATTGCACAACAATTAGAAGAGATCTATCCTGAAGCTGTTCATAAGATCAAAGGTGTTGTCCCTAATATTTTTGCAGTATCATCAATAGTTGATGGTCAAATTAATATCGATAATCAATTGCAAAAAGGTGATAAAGTTCAACTTATTTTCAATGATAAGATTCGAGTGGTTGATGTAGTTGATGCTAACGCTACATCAATTAAAGTTGATCTAGACTTTGAAGGTAAGATCTTTGTATATGGTCAGGAAGTAGATGATTTCAGAACCGTTGATTATGAAGCCATATCCATGTTAAATGTTTCGGCAACGCAAGCTTTATTTAAAAAGGTTCAAGAGCTAGAAGAAGCGAATCAAAAACTATCCGCTTTAACTCAGTCTGTATCTTCTCTAAAGGCAGAAGTTGAGAATCTACAAGCTAAAAATGAGCAATTAGATACCTTAATGAAAGATATTGAGCGTATCAAAAATGCTGTATATTCAACTGCTGAAAAATAGAACCTGAAATAAAATATTAAAGGGTCAACATTATGTTGGCCCTTTTTTTATTTTAATCGTTTAGCACAATGAATACAATAGGGACTATCTGGTTTGATCATGATTCGTTGCCTTTGAATTTCTGTTCTACATCCTTTACAAATTCCAAAATCATCCTGATCCAAGGTAAATAAAGCTTTTTGCAGTGCACCAAGTTCCGTCTTTGCTTTACGCAAACTTGCTTCAAAAACACTTTTATTATTAATGGCATCCATCCTTGAAATTCGACCTATCGAATTCTCAGGTGTTACAGGTGCAGACATATCTTCGTAACCAGCTATTTTTTTATGTAGCTTCTCGATCTTTTTTTTGATCAATTCTTCGATATTCTTTTTTTCTTCTTGAGTCATATTTATTCATTTATCCACTGTTTCTTTTCTTGTTCTACATGCTCTAAGTGAACCTCAACATCTGATTGTGTTTTAAAATAATTAGCTATGGCGTCTGCACAATAAACACTTCTGTGTTGTCCACCTGTACAACCAAAGAAAATGGAAAGATCCGAAAAGCCTCTTTGAAGGTATCTTTCCACAGCCGGATCGACTACAGAATGCACATTATTTATGAATTGGTCAATATTCGAATGTTCTTTAAAAAAGGATATAACATCTGGATCTCTTCCTGTTTTACTTTTATACGCTTCATGTCGACCAGGGTTATTGATCCACCGACAATCAAATACAAAACCGCCACCATGACCACTCTTATCGTTGGGTATGGCAACTTTATACGAAAATGATTTAATGTGAAGATTCAGCATAGTTTAATGATATAATTGATGAATAAGCGTCTTTAGATATGGTAACTCCTTAATAGCACTACTTCGATCCATAATTACAGTAAGATTTTGTAATGCCTGAGGAATACTTTCTTTAAAATGCGTTTTCCCTTGTAAATAACCTCGAAAACCATACGCACCTAAAACCTGTAAGCATCTTATTAGTGCTAAATTCCAGAACTGTTTGTGTACATCTCCCTGTATGGGAATCTTCCGATGATTGTTTTGTTGGATATAAAAATCAAGCAAAGATTCTCGGATCGATTCAGGTAAATTTGCTTTTGCTTGAAATAGCAATGAAACTACATCATACAAAGCAGGACCTAATTTGCCTCCTTGATAATCTATATAGTACAATTCATTTTCATGCATCATGATATTTCTGGCTTGAAAATCTCTGTACATAAAATGTTGATAGGACGGTTCTATTACCCATTGTTTTAACTGGTCAAACTCTCTCTCCAGTAACCATTCATCAGTTGGGTCAATGTGTACCTTCAGAAAATTATATTTAAAATAATTTAGATCCCATTGAACTTGGTAGGCATCAAAAGTATGATGAGAATGGAATGAAGCTACATTTAAAATCGTAGGCAATTCATCTTGAATCTGAATTAAATCAGTTAAAATAGAACGGTACTTCTCCTCTATTACAGTCCAATCTTTTGAATTTCCAAAAGAGAAAATCCAATCTAAAACAGCTGTTGAACCTAAATCTTTTTGGATATAACACCGATGATCATCACTCATGATTATAATATCAGGAACTCGAATTCCTAGAGATTTCATGGCTTCAGTGTAAGCAAAAAAGGCGTTGTTTTCTTGAACAGCATCACTCCATGTTGCTATAAAACTTCCATTCGTTGTACTAGCTCTGAAATATTGTCTTGATGAACCTGATCTCGGCAATGCATCGATATCAAGAACTTGCAAATCTGAATGATTTGATAACAGCAACTTGATATTATCTTGAATTGATCTCATATCTTATCCTTCATTTCGTTATCAATCTGACTAGTGATGAATATTGAAAGTCTTTTTTGTTGGCTAACTGATAAGTTTGATACGACAAGGTTGTACGAATGATCGATCATATCTATGAGCTCTTTCTGACGAATACGCCCCTCAAATTCGATTGTATTCCAATGTTTTTTATTCATGTGATAGCCGGGTTTTACCTCGTTATATTGCTCGCGCAATGAGATTGCTCGTTCAGGGTCGCATTTCAAATTCACTTCAAATGTGGGATTATCCAGATTGGTTAGAGCAAACATTTTTCCAAAAACCTTGAATACTAAAGTAGATCGATCAAAAGGAAAAGATTCTTCAACCATTGGTTTTGACAAGCAATATTCACGAAAAGCCTCTATATGCATCATGGTTTCAAACAAATATTTTTAAATTGACCTAGGATTTCAATGTATGAAAAAAACATTACTTTACCTTATTTGGCGTCACGATAAAATGATGTTTATCGGATTGATC
>CAXQBA010000330.1:0-15565 GCA_964221885.1 Luminiphilus sp.
CCCGCATATAAAACTAAGCAGGATTGCCAGCGGAATCCGCCAAAGCATTGTAAATGACCCAATGAGTGAATATATCATTACTGAAACCACCGTCATTGAAAATGGGGTCACCACATATATTAAACTCTTTAATGGAGTAAGGTCAAATAAAAAGGAACATAATGCTGTTAGATAGATATCCTGGTAGTGATACGGTAAAATGGGTGGCTCATGGTATTGTAAGCCATGACTTAAAAAGCTTTCCACTCCTGTTTCTCTGATATAGTTCGATAGATTCGCATAAAAAACAAGATCTTTATCCAGCATACGAATAAAGCCATCGACATCATACATGTAGTCAAAGGTCAGGTACCCAAAATAACTAAACCAAAAAGCACCTAGTGCACCAATAACTAGAAGATCACTCCAAAAAAATGGTTTCTTGCTATCATTCCTGGTTGTTTTTTGGGTGCCAAATACGATGAGAAGTACAAGCCAAAATACTGTCTTACCTCCTGTGATTATAATTGCATACGGAGCAACAATAATTAAATAGGATAAAAAGATAGCTAACGTCTTTTCAACTCGTACACTGATCGTTGAATAGATATAGCTAAATATGAAGATTACCCCAATAAATGAAAACAGCTCATAGACCATGCATCAATATAACCAATCCATTCCTATCTACAATGACATCTATATATCTTCTAAAATCTCATATCACTTCCGCCCCCTGTTATTCTTTTTTCCTTTTCGATGAAAGTCCCTTCTTGATTTTTTGTTGCTAAAGCGAGACTTACCACCTTTTTTTGTCTCGTTTGACCGAAGTTTTGGACCATTCCCCTTTGCCTCACCTAGCAGTTCGTTTACCAGATCAGCTCGACCTGCCTTTCCAAGGACGGATTTGATCCACTGATGGTTTTCGCGCTTATACCAGAAGAAGAACTTATGCTGATCCCGTTTTTCTTCTTTTGTTTTGGGGGTATCAACAAGCTTGAGTGTATACGGATGATAGCCTGAGTAGTAGATAATAGTGGCAACTGTCATAGGTGTTGGTGTAAAGTCCTGTACTTGCTCAAGCTGAAAACCCATATTCTTGGTTTCGGCTGCAAGGTTGGCCATGTCCTCAAGTTGACAAGCTGGATGAGAAGAAATAAAATAAGGGATCAACTGTTGTTGCATATTATTTTTCTTGTTGACCCGGTCAAACATCTCCTTAAACTCATGAAAGTACTTAAAAGATGGCTTACGCATGATTTTCAAGACATTATCAGAGGTGTGCTCAGGTGCGACTTTCAATCGGCCAGACACGTGTCTAGTAACTACTTGTTCAGTATAAGCCTCCAAGTCTTTCGGGTCTGCCTGTTTATTGAATGAGGGCACTAGCATATCATACCGAATACCAGACCCAACAAAGGCCTTCTTTACTTTTGGATTAGCATCGACTTCTTTATAAATGTCTAACATTGGAGCATGCGACGTATCCAAGTTATGACAAATAGAGGGTGATATACATGAAGGGCTGACACATTTGTCGCAGATCTCTTGTACCTTCCCTTTCATTTTATACATATTTGCTGACGGTCCGCCTAAGTCACTGATATACCCTTTGAAATTTTTGTCATTTACAATTTGCTCAACCTCTTTGAGGATCGACTCTTTAGACCGGCTAGCAATAAATTTTCCTTGATGCGCCGAAATAGTACAAAAACTGCAACCACCAAAACACCCTCGATGCATATTCACTGAAAATTTGATCATTTCAAAAGCTGGAATATCACCTCGTTTGGCGTATTTTGGATGTGGGAGGCGCGTGTAGGGCATATCAAACGACGCATCGATCTCTTTCTCCGTCATTGTATAATAGGGCGGGTTGATAACCAACACCCGATCGTCTACTTCTTGCAAAATACGATCCGCCTGAAGTTTATTAGATTCTTGTTCGATGATCTTGAAATTACCTGCAAAGGTCTTTTTATCAGCCAAGCAATCCTTGTGAGACGCTAGCCATTTATCCTTCCATCGTTTGTTTTTAGGTATCTCCTCTTTCGAATTGACCAAAATAGCCGTCTGGCCAATTGTTTTCAACGACTCGATCGGCACCCCTTTTTGCATTAGTCGAAGTAGATCACGTAAGGGCTGTTCCCCCATCCCATAGACCAATAGATCAGCGTTAGTATCCGCTAAGATAGTTGGCATCAAACGATCGGACCAATAATCATAGTGCGTTACTCTTCGTAACGAGGCTTCAATACCACCGATCACCACCGGAACATCTGGATAGATGTCTTTTAATATCTTCGTATAAACCGTTACGGCATAATCCGGACGAAATCCACTTTTCCCGCCAGGTGTATACGCATCATTAGACCGTTTTCGTTTATTTGCTGTGTAATGGTTCACCATCGAATCCATACAGCCCGATGTCACCCCAAAGAAGAGTTTCGGTCGTCCAAACTTTTTGAAGTCGCGAAGATCATCCGTCCAATTGGGCTGAGCAACAATAGCTATCCGAAGACCTTCACTTTCAATAATCCGCCCAATCACTGCTGCTCCAAAAGCTGGATGGTCTACATATGCATCGCCGCTAAACAACACCACGTCCAATTCATCCCAATCTCTTAGTTGTGCTTCTTTCTTGGTTGTAGGTAACCAATCCGTAATAGGTCTTCTTTCTTCCATACCTCAAATATACTCTTAATCAAGGGAGTATACAATTCGTTTATGTCATCTGTTTTTAAAAAGAAGCTAAAAAGTGCCCAAATTTTACGATATTTGCCTTCATATTTCTTCAACCTACAGGCGTAACGCCTACATTAAACGTAGTATAGAATGCAACTGTACAACAAATTAAGTGCTGAAGAACGATCTAAATTAATAGATGAAGCGGGTAAAGAACGTTTCACTATCTCGTTCTACATCTATTATCATATTGCCAACCCAAAGGTATTTAGGGATCATTTTTTTATGGCTTTAGACAACCTTGATGTTCTGGGAAGGATTTACGTAGCAACTGAGGGAATCAATGCTCAGATATCCCTTCCTGCTGAGCGCATGATCGAATTCAAAGATTATTTAGATAGCATTGATTTTCTGAAAGATATACGATTGAATGTCGCTATCGAACAGGATAATAAATCCTTTTTAAAATTAAAGATCAAAGTCAGAGATAAAATTGTAGCAGATGGGCTTGAAGATGATAGTTTTGATGTGACCAATAAAGGTATTCATCTTAAAGCTGACGAGTTCAATAATATGATTGATGATGAAGATGCCATCGTTCTTGATATGCGTAATCACTACGAAAGTGAGATCGGGCATTTCGACGGAGCTATTACACCTGACGTTGATACATTTCGTGAGTCCTTAGACCTGATCGAAGAAAACTTACTTGAACACAAAGAAGATAAAAAATTGGTCATGTATTGCACTGGAGGCATCCGCTGTGAGAAAGCTTCAGCATACTTTAAACACAAAGGCTTTAAAAATGTCTTCCAACTAGAAGGGGGTATCATTAACTATACAAGGCAAGTAAAGGAAAATGATCTACCCAATAAATTTATCGGAAAAAATTTTGTGTTCGACCATCGAAAATCTGAACGCATCTCCGATGATGTTATCGCCCAATGTCATTTGTGTGGTACACCATGCGACACACACACGGATTGTGCCAATGAAGCGTGTCATTTACTTTTTATCCAGTGCCTAAGTTGTGCTGAAAAATTAACTGGTTGTTGCTCTGAAGAATGCCAAGAGGTTCACGCACTACCATTTGAAGAACAAAAAGCACGGCGAAAAGGGAAAAAGATTGATCGAGACAAGAAATTTGTAAAAGGACGATCCGATACACTCACTTTCAAAAAGTCAATGGACAATTTTGATTCCCTCAAGTGATCTACCTATTTTGTCAACATAAGTCCATTAACATATTTACTGTTCTTAGAAAGTCGGAAAGGAAACAATTCTGTTATTCGGTGAATATGCTGCTCCTGGTCCTGATCGTATTTGATCTCCATAATAACAGCCTGATCCCTCTGTCGATACGTTGTGAAGTGTGGGCTATGCAGTAACGAGTGAAACCTCATGTTTGAATCGATCGTGATTCGTATTTTTTTATCGAAGGTACCCCAATAGGATCGGTCATATGAGTTCAATAAGGTTGGAAATAGTACACATTGCTCCGATGTACTATTAACTTTTGATGAAATATCCTCTAGGTTCTCCAACTTAAAATTAGGCATAGGTATGTATTGTTTCCCTCCTAGCTGATTTTCTTTATACTTGATCTCTAGTATTGGATCAACCAGCTTATGTTGGTTGTCCCCATACCAACGAACACGATACTTTTTGCGAACATTGATTCCATCAATATTGGCATTCGCACATGCCATATTGGGTGTATCAAAATAAATATTGTTGATCGTACGGTTAGGATGAATCTTATAAAAAGAGGCAGGATGAATCTTAAGAAGCAAAAGAACGTGCTTGAGCTCCATATTTTCAATTCGATATTTCCGTTCAAATCGCATGATCAGTCCCCTTTGATTTCTTGATCGATCAATTTCAAAAAAGAACCCGGTAAAATCTTGTGAAGCTTTTTAAGGTTTGATGCCTTATATTTCTCAACGTAGATCGACCCACCTCCATATTCAGGCTTCTTCTGGTAGGCTGCAAAGCCATGACCACAATTCGTAAGATCAATCGATTTTACCGTTACTTGAGATAGGTCTTTAGATGCCACACCTATAACAGCGCCATCGATCTTGGTATTCACAATTACCGACGTACCTTGTTCTCCAATTGATATCCCCTTGTCGCCCACATCTAAAATGGTCGTATTTTTGATCTGAATCTTACTGGTTGAAAAGTCAATACCGTCGTTTCCTGTCTTATAAAAGTGCCCAGAGTTCACCTCACCAGTACAGAAGTCCGCATCGAAACCATCACTAAAGGTGTGACTGACCGTACTCTTAAAAAATAAAAAGTTAGACCGTATAATATTTAATGCGTCTTCACAGTGATTTTCGGTAAACACAGAATGTGCGATATCTACATCAGACTCATAAAACGTTACAGCACCTGTTAGGTTCCACCCTTCGTAGCTCAACGTATTCAAATTAGAAAAGGTCGTATGATTAATCTTTGATCGTTTATCCGCTTGAATAACAATGATCCCATTCGATGTTTTATCAGAGGATGATACACGTATTGGATTTTCTTCATTACCTGAAAATTTAACCGCAGAATACGATAGAATAAACGCTTTATTAATAATGTCCATGGATACCCCTGGTTCAAACAGAACATAATGATTCTCAGGGATGACAATAGGTTCCGTGAGTTGAACCGTTCCATTGAAAACAACTCGGTTGTTCAATGTATCATATTCATACGCAGTATGATCTATTGACAAATTCGGTGCTAATTTTTGGGCCGGCACATCATAAGTTGGGATACTCCACTGATTTATTTCAGTGTAATATAACTTATCTAACCCTGGAACCTTATATACAATGTATTTGGCTCCATCTGGAATGATCACTCGATGCGAAAAATCAGGTAGTTTCCAATCCGGTTGCGAGAATAATAACTGCTTTCGATCGAATTTTGTAATCGTACCCTTTTTAGACTCAGCTGCACCTATTGCATATAGCGCTATATTATCTCTATTACATAATCCAATCTCTGTTTTCGAAACCGTCCTGGTGTGTAAGCTATTCGAATTAGGTAATATATTTAATCGTATCTGTTTGGCTCTATTATACAAATATGCAGTGGTGTACTGATACCCCGGTACTTGTTTTTGTATATACAATCTGCGCTTTTCTAAATCCTCTCGAACAGTTCCTAAGAAATCATCGATAAAGTCTTCTGTTGAGTAATATTCCAGATACGCGTAATATTTATCTACGAAATCTTCATCCACAAATAACCGCCCATGCCATTCATGCCGATCTCTTTTAGATGTATGATTAATCCCAATAAACGGCTGCTTGATCCATGTACCACCCCATTCATCGTATCCATCGAACCCGATCGGTTCTAATTTGCTGGTAACCGGATTGTAGTAGAATCGTTGGTTATGCCAAATGATTGAGTGATGTCCTCCCGTCAAGTCCATAATTGCATAATACTTGGCTAAAAGATCCAGATCAAAAATATCCTTTGCCTTTTTCAATCCATATCTATACTGAAACATAAGGTTCTGAGCAATTTCAAATTGCTGGGATAATGCTGAACTTGATTTTGTTTTTTGTTCTTTAAATGGTTTCACATCTGGATTCTCTTTCGGATTCACCACTTCTGTTCCGATTTTAAGGGCTTGCCTTCGTGTTTCCCATAACCCATCCTCTGTAAACTTAACAATGGGGCCTTCCCGCTTCAAGTTATATTCTGGTATTTGCTTAACAAAATGTTCTTCATAGGCATACAACCCTTTATCCTCTTCATTGATCGATACATTAATGAAATCGTATCGTGTTGTCAAGAGATCCTGATGGTTAAATAATTGATGAAGCACCCATTCTTTTATGTAACAACGGGTCTTGGGGTCTTGAAGTGAAAAGACCTTGAGTCGATTCCAAGATTTTTCGGCTTCCGTACTTACCCTGAAAGACCACTTATCTCCCTTTAAATGATCTAGCCAATCTCCTTTTAAGCGTAGCTTTACTTTTGTTTTAGCATCATCCTCTGTCTTTGGCATGACAGCCCCCTTTACCCATGAGTCGTCATCTGTAACTAAAACACCCTCTTTCAATGCTCTTTTCCGTTTTGATGCAAGCTTTTTATATTCCCCTTCTTTTATGACAAGTTTGATTCTGTCAGGAGCCCAATTATAGACTTCTTGGTCAGTAATATAAAAGGATAGGTTGTCAAAATAGGTAGGGTTTTCTGACATATTAAAACAATAAATACGAACCGTATTATTGATCAGGGGCTTCTTTATTTTGGCTGTTACTTTCAAAAGCTCCCACTCTCCTTCTTTCCTCACGCTCTCTGATGATTGAAAATAAAACTCCTCCTGATTTAATCCAGCCAATGCAATAGCTCCTTTAGATCCTGCCAAGTTTTTGACCCAAACACTCGCCATAACAGTGCTTCCTTTATTCACACCCAATACAGAATAACTAAAACAGTATATTTGATCGGGCGCTTGTGCTTTCACGGAATATGATCCCTGATAGGCATGCTCATCCGTCTGATAGGCCGCGCCACCTACATTAAAAGAGTTCAAGACAAAATAGTCTCCTTCAACATGCTCTGCATCTGAAATCAATGTAACGTCTGCCTCATCAATGTCTATGGTAGAATCATCTTCTCGATCAGGTTGGACTACAAGTACCGCAATCAACCCGACACATAAAATAGGTAATACGGCCCATTTCAGGATCTTGTTCGATCGAACCTTTTTTTGTACAGACCTATTATTTTTAATGATCATAAATTAAACAATTAAGTCTGGCTGATCCACAATAGAAATCGTCGTGTCTGGAATTGTTGAAATGATCTGATCTTGTGTATTTGTTATCGCTGTCAAATCATCCGCTTTACATGCAAAGGTCATGTCTATTCGTTGACTATCACGATCCATACGCTTCAATTCTACAAAAGACATATGCGCTTTTAGAACATCAATAAATTTATTCACATCTGTTGACGAAGACGTGATATTTACATACATTAAATTGTCTTTGGTGTATGTTTGGGATTGCGTAATTCTGTAGTTGAGATATAGTAAAGTCAAAATAATCAACATCGCTACACATACCAATATAGGATAGTTTGCACCTGTTCCTAATCCAATACTGATCACTAAAAATAAATAAATTAACTCTTCAGGATCTTTGATTGCTGCTCTGAATCGAACAATTGATAATGCACCTACCAAGCCAAGAGAAAGAGCTATAGACGACTTTAGAATGGTAATAATCAACATAGTGGTGAGCGCCAATGGAATAAAATTCGTCGAAAACTTACGTCGATTAGCAATGGCATTTCCAAACCTTACATAAAAGAATCGCAAGATCAGCGAAAGAAAGGTGGCCACAAGAATATTTATTAAGAATGATTGAAAATCAACAGTTTGATTGAAGCTTTCAACTAATTTTTCAAAGTTCATATGTACGAATTATGTAAACACAAATCAGATTCAGGGCGTAAATTTAATAGAAAGTTTACATTGATTGGGTGGATTCATGAATTAACTTCATTTAAAAGACATAAATCATAGAAAATTCAATCTCAAAACTCTCATTATGAGAACGTTTATCCTTTAATGAGTTCGTTTTGCCTATTAGCATCATTCAAGTTCCAACTTAAGTTGAAAGCCAAACTTTGTATCTGATAACTCCTTTTCTAAATTCGAACAGCTCAGTCCAATGAGTCGAATACTTCCTAGACCATCAATATGCTCTGACAAGAGGCTACTCGCAATTTGATTCAGTTGTTCTTTGTTTTTGATACATTCCGATTCAGTATGAGAGCGTGTTATGATGTGAAATGCTGAATTCTTTAATTTTAATGTAACTGTTCGTCCATAGTTATTGGCTTGTTCCATCCGTTCAAATAACACATCAACGATCCACTCTAATTTTTCAGTTAATTGAGCAAACTCATGAATATCTGTTGAGAAAGTACGTTCTGCTCCAATAGACTTTCGAGCTCGCTCTGCAACAACAGGTCGATTATCGATTCCTCGAACAATATTATAAAAATACGCCCCGGTTTTGCCAAAATGAGTAGCCAAGTCAAACTTTGAAAAAGCCTTAAGATCGGCCCCATTGTTAATGCCAAGGTTTTGCATGCGCTGCGCTGTTACTTTTCCTATTCCATGAAAAGCGTGAATAGGTAGCTGCTCCAAAAATTCATCTGCTTCATTCGGCTTAATAACGGTTAATCCTGCTGGTTTTTTATGCCCAGAGGCCACCTTAGCCAAAAACTTGCAATAGGAAACCCCTGCAGAACAAGTCAGAGACGTCACCTTGTAAACGTCCTCTTGAATGGCCCTGGCAATTTTAGTAGCGATCCCTATATCTTTTTTATCCAAACTAACATCTAGGTACGCCTCGTCTAGAGACAACGGCTCGATCAGATCTGTATATATTGAGAAAATATCTCTAACCTGCTTTGATACTGCTTTGTACTTATTGAAATCGGGTTTCACAAAAATAATCTCTGGACACTTCTGTTTAGCCATATAACCTGGCATAGCGGAATGTACCCCATATTTTCTTGCTTCATAATTTGCCGTAGCCACAACACCACGTCGACTAGATCCACCAACAGCAACAGGCTTTCCTTTTAAGCTTGGATCATCTCGCTCTTCAACAGACGCATAAAACGCATCCATATCAACATGGATGATCTTTCTGTATGCTGAAAACGAGTCCAGTTTCATGTGTTCATTCTTTGATCCATTTCTCAGTCCATCGTTCTTTTCCTTTCTCCAAATGTATATAATATACCCCTGATCTTAAAAAGTGCGTAGGAACGATTATCTCTTCGTCCTCAATTCGCCGCTCCCAAACTTTAACTCCATGAACTGTATAAATGGAACAATTTCCGTCTAAAAAAGATGTATGGATCGAACAATGAAGTTGTCCTCTGGCCGGATTGGGATAGATGGCATTTCTAGTCTTTAAAATAGATCGGGTTGATGTATTAACCTGACAATACGGTAAGATATCACAAAGAAAAGGATGGGTATAATTCCATATAGAATCCCAGTATTGATTAGGAAAAAAGGCAACATCGTAATAAAAGTTGTGCCCTAATCCAGGAAACACATGTAATTCTGACGCGAGCCCCATTCCCTGTCTTAGATTATGAATAGTTCTTGATCCATATATGTATGGAAAGATCGGTAAGTTGAACGGCACTCCTGAATCGATAGGTACAATCAAATCAGCATCCCCATGAAACATAATGATCGGTGCTTGATCAGATGGATCCAAGGCAGATGTGGTAAAGCCAGCCCCCCAACATCCAATTATACCTGCTACATCAGTTGTATTTGTGTAATTATTCCCCGAACAATCCATACAGCCAAGATCCGACCCCTCATCCAAACTAAACGCAGCATACGTTTCTTGTGGTCGATCCCCATCATCTCCATAAGCAGCCTGGATAGCATTTATAGCCCCGGCGCTATTTCCTCCTACAAAGATATAATTCGTATCGATCCGATAGGTAGCAGCATGATGTTTAAAAAAGCGAATAGCTGCTCGTGCATCCTGCAGGGCGCGATATCCAGCACGAATACTGCTTCGTTGAGATGTAGTGTTAAATCCGATTCGATAATTAACACTCGCACAGGCATATCCATATCGGCTTAAACTATCACACCATGCTACCATGTCTTCCATGATCTTATCACCAATAAGATATGCTCCACCAAAAAAAACAAGTACCAGAGGTCTTTTAGCAGCAGTATCACCCATTGGTTCATAAAAATCAAGTCGTAAATCTGTTTCAACCGTTAAACCTAATGCGTCATATGGATCAGCTGATCCGTAAACAATGTTACTGGTGAGATCTCTGTCCGAAAAGATCGCTGATTTATACCGTTGGTTTTGTCCGTAGACTTTCAGACAAACAAATAAGACAATTGCAATATGAAAGAGTCGATGCATTTCTATTTAATTCCTTAAATACATCATCAATATACTAATTAAAGTAGCATTGACAAAGGGCTAAACCATAACCTGTAGCAAAAATAGAGACCTCAAATTAAGGTCTCTATTTCTCTATAATATTAATAACAATATGAATTTGATTCAATGATCGGTTGTGCGATAGCTCGTCTTGCTTCTTTAACATTGACATGTTTGTACTTCGCATAGCGCTTAACCCCCATCAACATCATCCGGAGTGGCTCTCCATCTACAAATGAATTCAACGCATCATTCGCATTTTTTGCAATACGAGGTACTACATCATTCATGTATGTTTCTAAAATATGGGTTGGAATCGTAGCATCTAATCCTTTTTTTGCAAGTTTTCTGACTCGTAATAATAGTGATTCTGCGGTGAATACATCGATCATAATATCCGCAATATTCATGGTGATCTCTTGCTCATTCTTGAGATTCAATTGACCGTCCATTTGGAATTTAGCTGCTGCACCAGCAACAATCAAAAGTATCTTTTTCATATTCTTTACAGTATCTATCTCTTTACCAAGCGGTCCATCCGTATGAGCATTCGTAGGCATTGAGGTCAATTCCTTTTGAACATCCCAAGCTGGCCCTACAAGATCGATATGACCTTTCATGGCACGCTTAAGTGTCATAGCAACCGAAAGAAGTCGATTGATCTCATTCGTACCCTCAAAAATACGATTGATCCGAGCATCACGGTAATGTCTGGCCGCTTCATATTCTTCAGAAAATCCATTTCCGCCGTGAATCTGAACGGTTTCGTCAACCACGTAATCAAGCATTTCAGAGCCTAGTACTTTCAATATTGCACATTCTACAGCATATTCTTCAGCTGCTTCCAATTTAGCCTCAGCATACCCGATCCCACTATCTAGTAAAGATTGTGCTTTCTGTTGAAGTAGCATAGATGTTCTGTAAAGTGCAGACTCAGTTGCATAAATCTGTATGGCTTGTTCAGCTAATTTGTATTTAATCGCCCCAAAATTCGAAATAGGTTGTTTGAACTGGTGGCGCTCATTGGCATAATGAATCCCTGTCCTCATATTTCTTTTAGCCGCACCAAGAGCCATCAGACCCAACTTAAAACGACCTACATTCAAAACATTAAAAGCGATTAAGTGACCTTTACCAATCTCCCCAAGTATGGCTGATTTATGAACTTTAACTTGCTCGAAAAAAACCTGTCGGGTCGAAGAACCCTTAATACCCAGTTTGTCTTCCTCTGCTCCAAGTGTAAGACCTTCAGCGCCTCGCTCAACAAGAAAACCAGTGAATTTATCGCCATCTACTTGAGCAAATACAATAAAAATATCCGCAAAACCAGAGTTGGTAATCCACATTTTTTGACCGCTAATTAAATAATGATCATCGTCTGTTGGCATTGCTTTTGTTTTAGCAGCAAGTGCATCGGATCCTGAGCCTGGCTCAGTTAGACAATACGCAGCAACCAGAGTTCCCATACACAATCCAGGAAGATATTGCTGCTTTTGTTCCTCGGTGCCATAATAGAATATTGGCAACATCCCGATACCTGTATGAGCTGCTACTGATACTGAAAAGCATCCTGAGAAGCCTATTTCTTCTGTGATTACAGAGTTGGTATTTGTGTCCATTGGCATGCCACCATACTCTTCTGGAATATGGGCACCCAGAAGACCAAGTTCACCAGCTTTCATCAGCTTGTCTTTGGCAATGTTGTCTTTCTGCTTCTCCAGATCTTGATAGATAGGTTCAATTTCTGTGTTTACAAAATCCTTTACCATGTCTCGGATCATGTTCTGTTCCTCGTTGGTATCTTCCGGTGTGAAGGTATCCGAAGGCTGAGACTCTTTGACAATAAACTCGCTACCTTTCAGTACGTGTTTTATATCGTTTTCAATCGTGTTTTCCATATGTTTGATCAATTTTTAGATTAACTATTTGGTTAATTATAGTTCACAAGTTGAGTCATAACGAAAGAAAGAGGTCACCATAAGTAACCTCTTTCTTTGCTAAACAGAATTTGTGCTAACACAAATATACGTTTTTTTATGATAAAGTCAAGCACATCTGTGATCCGTAACTATGCTAGCCATTGGCTAATACATACTGATCTTATGCTCCTCGATAACTTTTCTCAAATTAATTAAGGCATATCGCATTCTTCCCAATGCTGTATTAATACTAACATTTGTCAACTCTGCAATCTCCTTAAAGCTTAGCTCCGCAAAATGACGCAACATGATCACTTCCTTCTGTTCCTTTGGAAGGGTATTGATGATTTGATGAACTTTCTGCTGCATCTGTGTTTTGATGAGCGTATTTTCTCTATTAGACGTTCCATCCGGAATGACATCAAAAATATCAAAATCATCCGTTGGGGATACCGTCTTATTTCTTTTCCGTTTTCGGTACGAATCAACGCACATATTCCTTGCGATTCGCAACGCCCATTGAATAAACTTACCTTCCTCGTTATAACTTCCCGATCGGAATGTATTGATGATCTTAATAAAAACATCCTGAAAGATGTCATTAGCTAAGCTCATGTCATTAACAAATAGGTAAATTGAAGTGTAGATTCGATCCTTATGGCGATTCATTAAGAATTTGAAAGCCTGATCATTTCCTGTGATGTAAGCTCGAATGAGAAGCTTATCAGCCGAATTAACATTGATTTCCATAAACATAGATTTAAAAAACGTACAAAACTTACTTGATTGAAGAGTAAAAATCTATGACTATAGGCGATCTAAATTTAATTAAAGATGAAAAATGAATGTTAATTAATCAAAACAAAAACAATTAGTACATTTGTACATTAAAAGTACGTATGCTTTTGCATTATATCTTAAAAATAATACATTTTAACTCATTTTGAAAATATTATTTCACATTTAACAAAATGAATAGAAGAAATGGGGCTTAGACCCACATCTTGTACAATATAGTTACGCTGACTTCCTTCAAAAGTTGCAGAATGAATCAAAAAAAACAAATAAAAATTACCGGTGCTCGCGCCAATAACCTAAAAAATATATCGGTCAATATTCCTTGTGACAATTTTGTGGTCGTAACAGGTGTGTCGGGTTCTGGAAAATCTTCACTTACAATTGACACATTATATGCTGAAGGGCAACGTAGATATGTTGAAAGTCTTTCATCATATGCAAGGCAGTTTCTCATGCGCATGAAAAAGCCTGATGTTGATCTCATCAGTGGCCTGTGTCCTGCCATCGCAATTGAGCAGCGGGTCGGTTCTAAAAATGCCCGTTCGACAGTTGGTACACTAACTGAAATTTATGATTATCTCCGAATTCTATTTGCTCGTATCGGTAAAACGAAATCACCATCAAGCGGCCAATTTGTCAAAAAACACCAAGTAAGTGATGTGGTCGATTTTATTCATTCATTTGATGATGGAGCGCGATTCATGATCGCAACACCCTTATCAATAGATGATTCTTCCACATTAAAAAGCAGTTTAGACCTACTTCTTCAAAAGGGTTACTCTAGATTGATTATCAATAATGAGACCCACCGAATTGATGACTTATTGGAGTCCGATGACCTAGACCAAAAGGCCAATGAACGTCTTCGACTAGTGATCGATCGAATCTCAGTTCAAAAGGACGATAAAGAAAATACAGACCGCTTAGCTGATTCTATAAATATAGCGTTTACAGAAAGTGGTGGAGATTGTGAGGTGATCGATGGGCAAATGCAATCGACTCATTTTAACAATCGTTTTGAAATGGATGGTATCGAATTTGAAGAGCCCAGCCCGCAACTTTTTAATTTCAATAGTTCATTAGGTGCTTGTAAGCAATGTGAGGGGTATGGTAAAGTTTTAGGTCTTGACGAGGATAAAGTTGTGCCCGATAAAAATAAATCGATCTATGAGGGTGCTGTTGCTTGTTGGCGAGGTGATAAAATGGGACAATGGAAAAACCGACTTGTCGAACAAGCACATCACTTTGACTTTCCCATTCATCGATCTTACAAGGAATTATCTAATGAACAAAAAGATATCCTTTGGCAAGGCAATGAATATTTTGATGGCATCCATGCTTTTTTTGAAGACCTGGAGGCCAAATCTTATAAAATACAGAATCGCGTTATGCTCTCTCGGTATCGAGGTAAAACTGTTTGCCCAAGCTGTAAAGGCTCAAGGTTACGCAAAGAGGCTCTGTATATTGAGGTTGATACTAAGAAAATATCTGACCTTGTAAGTATGCCAATCAAGGATCTGTATGCCTATTTTAATAGCATCCGTTTAAATGACGTTGATTTTGCTATTTCATCTCGTTTGATCACAGAAATTCAAACCCGACTCAAATTCATGTTGGATGTTGGCTTGAATTACCTAACCATGAACCGCGTTTCTTCTACCCTATCAGGAGGTGAAATCCAACGTATTCACCTGACCAGAACATTAGGCTCTAATTTAACATCATCCCTATATGTCCTTGACGAACCAAGCATTGGTCTGCATCCAAGAGATACGTCTAAACTCGTTTCCGTCCTAAAGGAGCTACGAGATCTTGGAAACACAGTTGTAGTTGTAGAACATGAGGAAGATATCATCGCTAACTCAGACTATCTGATCGATGTAGGCCCCGCAGCTGGAGTACATGGTGGTGAGATCGTATTTGCTGGTGAATATGAGCGTATACATGATGAAGCTACCGACTGTCTAACGGCTAAATATATGAGTGGTCGTATGGAAATAGACCTACCAGAGCAACGTCGCGATTTCACGAAATCCATTTGGATCAAAGGTGCCAATCAGCACAACTTAAAATCGATTGACGTTGAAATTCCGTTAAATGTTCTTTCGGTTGTCTCGGGTGTTAGTGGAAGTGGAAAAACAACCTTTATCAAAAAGATATTGTACCCCATGATCCTTCGAAAAATAGGTGAGCCTATAAAAGAAAAGCCAGGGG
>CAXQBA010000331.1:0-3222 GCA_964221885.1 Luminiphilus sp.
AAACGATTGAAAGAACCTTGGGTCGTATAACTAACAAAGGGTGATAACGTTGCTTTTTTTCGCATTCGTCCTCGCTTACCTAACGTTAATTCAGTACCTAGAACTGCATGAATGGCGATAGGTAGCACAGCTTCGCCTGATGTTGAGGATAGATAGGCGCTTTCAGCGGATGCACCGAGATGTTTTGCTGAGATACCAGCATATAGAAAAGGTGAATGAAAAAGCAATCCCGCCCCAACATCAAAAATAGTTCGGTCTGAAAATCCTGTTGCTTCAGCTGTCGGTCCAATATTACCATTAGTGCTGAGTGAATAGGTTTGAAGTTCGATCTGATCCATAAATACTAGTTCATCCCATTGTATTCTGTAGGAAATTGCTCCAACATCAAAACCAGCTTTTAGATAAAAATCCTCACTAAATCGGATGTCATAATTAAAAAGTAGATGCGCACTGTAGTTACTGTAAATCCCAGCACCCATAATATCACCTTGTAAACGTAATCCAATGCCACAATTAATAGCGGGAATAAGTTGTTGGTAAGAGGCTGAAAATGTATTGAAAGCTTGGGGTATGTTAGGCCATTGATTCCGATAACTAACCTTGAAAACTGGCGATGCCGACAAACCTGCAAATGCAGGATTTACTTGACTTGGTTCATTATATAACTGAGAGTAGATCGCGTCTTGTGCTTTCACAAAACCGATCAAAAATATTAAAGAAAAGAATAAAATATATCTCATCGAATGTAAAGAAAATGAACCTTAATGGATTTATACAACGTTGTGCGTTTAAATTTGTGTATTACTTTTAATCATTTTATGTTGCTTTGTTGAATTCTTAGTAGAAGCATTCTCTAATGTTAACATTTTTTAACAAAGAGTCCTTCAATTAATTAACATCTCTTATCAACATATGGTATGTTTTGATCGTTTTGTAAACATAAAATCTGCCGCATAGACTGAATTCTACTAAACAATTTATCAATTTTACAATTACGAGCATATAGGTGTGCTTTATTTTGTATTTTTATCTGTGCAAACTTAGTTTAAACTATGATATGTAGAATTCAATTTCTTTTTCTCCTTTTGTTTTCTTTTTCAGCTATTGCTCAAAATACAACTGACTTAAAGCTGACGTGGGATGACACGCTTCGTGTTTCAGCACTTGTCGACGGCTCAACAATTGATTACCTTTATTTTGATGGGGCAGATTATGATCAAAGAAATCCTCAAATTCCTGTTCATGGCTTATACTTTGATATACCTACATATGGTAAGTATGAGGTAGAAATCTATCAACGTATCTATGAGCCGATCGATCCAGAACAATCAAATTTGATCGATTTTACGGAGATCTCATCGACGATCACTTATAACGTTTTAAAACAACGGCAACAGTATAAATTGTATATCCAGTATTGCCCAATTCGAAAAAATACATCAACCGGAAATTATGAAAAGTTGGTATCGGCTAAGATTAGCTATCGATTGACTCAAGCCATACCTTATGGTTCAAGCACTAAGCGTAATTCTTATACAACCACATCTGTTTTGAATGATGGGAACATCTATAAGATAAGACTTAATCAGACAGGACTGTACAAAATGGATTATGCTTTTTTATTGAGTTTGGGGGTTGATGTAGATAATATAGATCCTAGAAATATCCAATTATTCGGGAATGGAGGCACCATGTTGACTGAGCGTATGGATCAGCCTTACATTGATGATCTTCAAGAATGCGCCATTGAGGTGATCGGTGAGTCAGATGGCAGCTTTGATAATGGTGATTACATCCTTTTTTATGCTGTTGGAACAAAAAATTGGGACTATAATATTGCATCTGACCAGTTTTATCACACACAAAATGTATACACTGATAACAGTCACTATTTTATCAAAATAGGTACAAACAATGGGAAGCGTGTTTCATCGGCTACTAATGATCCAAGTGCCACTAATGTGGTTAATTCTTTTGACGAGTTGGTGCACCATGAAGTGGATGAGATCAACTTAATGGAACAGGAATTTGCATTACCCCCTTCAGGACTTGAATGGTATGGAGAATCGTTTAGGACGACTCGAAATAGATCTTTTTTCTTTGATTTTACTAATCGGATCGAGTCAGAGCCAGTCAATGTATATACAGACCTTGCGGTGCGTGCATTCTCTCAAGGACTTGCCTCATACAGTTTAAATGGGGTTTCTCAATCGAGTGTTACGACACCTAGTACAACCGTCTACATTTATTCGGATTATGCCAAACGGCTTACCTTTCCCAACAATCAGCAAACCATATCAGGACAAGATATAAATCTGGATATCAGTTTTATTCATGCATCCTCATCGGCTAATATGTGGTTGAATTATATCAGTCTTCATGCAAGAAGCGAACTTCGTTTTAATTCTGGACAATTACTTTTCAGAGACAGAAATTCATTAGGAAGTTCTTTAGTTAAATATCAGATTGTGAATTCAGGTTCGATGCAAGTATATGATGTGACCGATCCGAGCAACCTTATCAAGATGACCTTAGATGGTTCATCTGTCAAAGAGTTTACGTCGGATGCATCAATGTTACGAACTTTTATTGCATATGATGGAAATACCCTATTTACACCAGAAGGTGTTGGGGCAATTCCGAATCAGAACCTTCATGGCATCACTTCTCAACCAGAGGCTTTGATTGTCTGTCACTCTTCACTACGCTCTGAAGCAGAACGTTTAGCTGAACATAGATCATCGCATGATGGGATGTCTGTTATAGTCGTTGATGTTGAGGATATATACAATGAATTTTCAAGTGGTAATGAAGATATTACCGCAATTCGTGATTTTGAACGTATGTTGTATGCCAGGCAGGATGCATCCAATCCGTTTACGCATATCCTTTTATTTGGGATTGGAACATTTGACTATAAATCGATCGGTAAAGACAGGGATCTGACGAATAATCCAAATCTGATTCCAGTTTATCAAACGAGAGAGTCATTGAATCCTATTGTTACCTATACCTCTGATGATTATTTTGGTTTGATGGATTCATCCGAATTGATGACTCAGGCCAATCTTTTGGATGTAGCAGTTGGTCGATTGCCGGCGGCCAATATTGATGAAGCGCGTATTTATGTCGATAAGATCATTGGTTATGAGACGGATAGAGAATGTTTGAAAGATTGGAAAAACAGGATCTGTTTTGTGGCAGATGATGAAGATAATAATT
>CAXQBA010000332.1:0-8891 GCA_964221885.1 Luminiphilus sp.
CTCGACTGAAACTCCCATCTGTTATGATCAATTTATTGGGTGAAGATGGACATAGTGGACCTGTCAAATATATGGGATTGGAGGAGAGTATGGCCTTAGAGGGTGTCAATATTCACCTTTATGGAAAACAGATGACACGTCCATTCCGAAAGATGGGTCACGTAACGGTTCTATCTTCTAGTGTAGAGGAAGCCATTTCAAAAGCAAAGAAAGTTAGTCAACTGATAAAAGTAGTCACATGAAAAAACCGATCGTAAGTATTGTAATGGGATCCGATTCTGATCTTCCGGTTATGTCGGGAGCCACAGAGATTTTAAAGCACTTAGGAATAGATTATGAGATTGATGTCGTTTCAGCACACCGCACCCCACTGAAAATGGTAGATTTTGCTCAACAAGCTCATCAAAGAGGCATACAGGTCATTATTGCAGGTGCAGGTGGGGCTGCTCATCTTCCTGGAATGATTGCATCTATATCTCCGCTTCCAGTAATAGGTGTTCCTGTTAAATCATCAAACTCCATTGATGGCTGGGATTCTATTTTATCGATCCTTCAGATGCCCAATGGTGTACCTGTAGCTACCGTTGCATTGAATGCCTCAAAAAATGCTGGTATTTTAGCTGCGCAGATCATCGGTTCGTCATCTAAAGAAGTTTGTCAGCGAATTATAGCCTACAAAGAAGAAATGAGAGAACAAGTCAACGTTAAGTCAGAGAAAGTAAAAAATACAGTCAATAAGTGATTGTATATGATCAAGCTTTTTCACGATTTTTAATCCGTGGAACACCAATAATTAATTAAAAGATTTATGGAGCAATTAACTATTTTTAAAGATTAATAACATATATTGAATTATTAATCAATTAAATAAAGTTGTGATGAAAAAAGTCTATAACATTCTATTATTTGCTTTCATATTAGTGGGTATGATCGCCTGTGGTGCCGATACATCATCTCCTGAGGCTGCTGTCAAAGGGTTCACTGAAGCCATGGGAGCCGGTGATTTCAAAAAAGCAGCAGATTTCGGTACGGAAGACACGAAAGAACTATTGAAAATGCTTGAAGGCCTTAAAAATATGGGAGGAGGTGAACTTCCTGAAATGGGTGACGATGTGAATATTGATAAAGTAGATTGTGAGATTGATGGTGATGAGGGTACTTGTACCGTATGTTGTGATGAAGATGGAAACCCAGGAGAATCATTAAAAGTGAAAAAAGTGGATGGAAAATGGCTCGTTCATATTTCCAAAGAAGATGCTAATAAAGAAGATACTGGAGACGATATGATGGAAGACATCATCATTGAAGATGAAGATATGATGGATGAAGGTGATGATGAAATGGAAGAAGATGATACAGAAGCTGAAGACATGTAATAAACATGTAACGTCTCAAAACCGTGTCTACTCACTGAATAGACACGGTTTTTTTATTTGGGGATACTTCTTGGGTTTTCTTGTTTCCATCTGTATGAGTTGTACAAATAATGCTGTTGAACACCTTCCTGAAAAGGAAAACCATATTCAACCATCGAATAATGACTCGGTTGCTAATGCTATCCTATTAAGAGCCGTTCGATTTTTAGATAAAGGAGACAATACAGGGGAACATGACCAGTTGACTAAACAAGAATTAGCTCAATTACAATACGGTGATATCATTCTTCGAAAAGGTTTTGGTATTGTCAGTGATTTTATTGCAGATTATTTGAATGAGCCTTATCCGGTGACACATTGTGCCTTTTATTTTGAAAATGAGCGGTCTAAACCCTGCGTACTACATTGTATTTCGAATGATTCTGTGAATGGTATCTTCACAGAACCTCTACGACAATATATCACTGATAGTCAGCTAGGGAGTCTTGTTGCTCTCCGGGTCAAAACAGATACTATAGGCATACATACCTACATGAATCATGCCTTTGATTTATTAGATAGAAAAATACCTTTTGATATGGCATTTGATGATTCAGATTCATCTAAGATGTACTGTGTTGAAATGATGCGTCATACTTTTTATCCTGTATTTGGTCGTGACATACTATATAAACGCGCCGATCATTTGGGCATTCATGTAACACATATGGACAACTTTTTCAATGACACCTTTTTTACCCCAATTTTTAATCACTTTGAATCGAATTTAGATTGATATACTATGAATCATATCCTACTCGGTTTTGGCTTTTTTATGATCCTTTTTATGGGAATTGGATTGAATGCAGCAAGATTTCAGCAATCTACTGTCTCTGATTTTTTATTAGGAAATAAAACAATCGGTCCTGTTCTGAATGCCTTGTCAGCAGCCTCGACCAATTGTAGCGGATTTATGTTCATTGGTCTAATAGGTTTAAGTTATAGCCAGGGTGTCTATGCCTTCTGGTTTGCCATCGGAATTATTTTAGGTAGTTTTGGAATATGGTTCGGTGTCTTACCATCCTTAAAAAAACAATTCGATGATCAAAAGGCGCTCACCTATCTTGATCTGATTCTACCCATTTCTAAAGATGAATCTAAACCCTCCAGAAAAATACCTTTAGATCGTATAATTGCTGGTATCATAATACTTCTTTTCTTATCTGTATATGCAGCAGCTCAATTAAAGGCCGGATCAAAAGCAACAGCCCATCTCTTTGATTGGAAGATTAGTTATGGGATCATCATAAGTGCATTAATCATACTTGTATATTGTTTCAGTGGTGGATACAGAGCCACGGTTTGGTCAGATGCTGCTCAATCTTTTGTTATGATGGGTGCAATGGGGCTACTTTTGGGTGTTTCACTTTATCAGCTTGGCGGCTTTTCCAATCTCATTATCGAATTAGAAGAACAGTCACCTTCCCTAACTCAATTATTCCCTAAAGACAAATCAATTTTGAGCACCTTAGCCTTTGGCGGAAGTTGGGTATTGATCGGTATCGGATCTGTTGCTCAACCACATATCATGATCCGTCCGTTATCTATTCCAAGTTTGAAAGATCTTCCCTCTACCAGGCGTATTTTTTATACATATTACATACTTTTCACATTAATGAGTATCAGTGTGGGTATTTGTGCCAGAGCATTAATGCCAATGGAATTAGCTAATTTTGATCCAGAAGTTACTCTACCAAGCCTATCACAACAACATTTACCCGAATTATTGGTCGGTGTTATATTAGCTGGCATCTTTGCAAGTTCCATCTCCACGGCTGATTCTCAAATTTTAACTTGTTCTACTGTTATTGGAAAAGACTTAGGCTTGAATCAAACGAATAAAATTGGTATGCAGAGGGGTATCACAGTGCTGGTCATTTGTATGATTGCCTTTGTAGCCGTCCAAGCGATGGACTCTGTCTTTAATTTAGTCATTCTTAGTTGGAGTCTTCTAGCAGCTGTTTTTGTTCCGCTTGTTGTATTGAATATCCAAAATATAAATCTAACAACGAATCTAAGAGTCCTCTTGATTAGTCTGTCACTTGGACTTTTCCTTATTGGCACCTATTCTGGTTCAGGTTTACCTGTACACCCATTACTTATTGCTTGGGCACCTAGTATGGTATTTGTTCTATTAAGACATCTTCTGAAGAGATAGGAATTCAATAATTTGATAAGCTAGCTTCATACCAAGCTGACCTATGTCATGAATTAGATAAACAGAAAAAAAATGACAAAGCTGTACACCAGAATATACCAGCCCATTATAAGCTATTTAATTTTTCAAACCTGTAAAAAATACATTAATCAAACTGCCTTAGCCATGGGCCAATCTAACTGAATAAGTAATTCAGTAAACTTTTCTGCATTCAGATTCACACGGTGAATTTGTACCTGATGATTTTTGTAGACCATCATGATCTTTAATTCCTGGCATCGTTCAAAAGACAAACGAAACTGATTCGGGATACCATTGTGAAAGTCCGTGTAGTCTACCACAACTTGGTAATCACCTGATGAGAACATTATTGAGTTCAACTCACCAAATTGTTGGACCGTATGAATGGTCATTGTATTGTTGGAAATAAAAGAATCGGAAACAGGATATGATTCCTTAGTGGGAAATTGGATCTTCATGTTTTGGGTTTTAATTATGATATAATATACATCAAAAAAAAATATATGTCAAGTTCCTTAACTCAATACTCTTGATTCAATCCACCAATACCCCTTTTCAATCAACCAAACGTCAAAATGCATCAAGGAAGCTAACCAACCCTTTAAAATAACTCGCTTGATCATCATAAAAACACATATGACTTCCTTGTTCACAGATATGAATTTGTCCATTTGGGAAAGAATCAGCCATCATACGCATATGTTCTGGATCCATCGTATCGTATCGGCCTCCAATACATAAGGTTTTCGTCTTTATATTATTGAGCTCAGATAAGCGGTCCCATGTCTTCAAAACAGCGTCACCAGCAACACCGAATTCTGATGGTCCTTGTAAATGAACATAGAGGTCCGTACTCAGATTATCAAAAGCATTATTGACTTCTTCGGGCCACTGATCTAATGGTAATCTTAGAATATGTTCCGTGTAATAATTTTCTGTCAATAGGTTCATGTATTCAGGGTTGGAATAGTCTTCAGCAGCTTCAAAAGCCAGTACCTGCTGAAGTACTGTAGAATCCATTTGTGGCCCCAACACCGTATGTGCATAATTATTATAGGCTGGTATAGAAGCCATCATATTAGAAATAACCAAGCCCTTCAAGTTTTGTTGATATTGTAATGCATATTCAATAGCTAATATACCACCCCAGGAATGACCTAATAATATGAAATTCGTACTATCCATACCCAAAGCAGTACGAACCTGTTCCACTTCGTCTACATATCGATCTAAGGTCCAAAGTTCAGGATCATTCGGTTGATCGCTAAATGCAGATTCTAATTGATCATAAAAATACATTTCGTAACCTGCCTCAGGCAAAAAATCCTTGAAACAAGTAAAATATTCATGGGTGCAGCCAGGTCCTCCATGAAGAAGAAGAACTTTAACATCAGGATTCTCACCTACCTGTTGAGTCCATACGTTGAAAGATCCTTTTTCTGTTTCAATGGGAATCATCCGTTCCTTTTTTGACATTGAGTGGTCAATGGAAGTTTTGTCGCCTGATGGCTTACAAGCAAAAAAGCCTGCCAACAATAAAAAGATCGGTAAATAATGAGCGTTTATCATCTTCAAATCAATTTTTGTGTATATTCATTTAAAGTAACAATTTGTAACCGCAATTTCACAGACGTTAGCTACTTTAATTATCATAGGCGTAGCAAATAGATCAAATCATGAAAATTAGCATTGTTAGTCCTGTCTATAAGGCTGAAAACATCGTCGAACAACTTGTCAAAGAAATACAAGACAACATGCAACATCTTGATGTTGATTATGAGATCATTTTAGTAGAAGATGGAAGCCCAGATCATTCATGGCAAAAAATTGAACAAATCTGCTCAAAGGAGAATACCGTTATTGGCTTGAAATTAAGCCGTAATTTCGGCCAACACTATGCAATAACAGCTGGACTCGATAAAGCTAAAGGTGAATGGATTGTTGTTATGGATTGTGATCTACAAGACCGGCCTGACGAAATACCAAATTTGTACTACAAAGCACTAGAGGGATATGACCTTGTATTTGCTCAACGAACCTTACGAAACGATGGTTTTTTGAAAAAATTAAGTTCACGGATCTTCTATGCGATATTCAGCTACATGACCGACACAAAACAAGATAGTAGTATTGCAAACTTTGGGATCTATCACAGCCGTTGTATCAAAGCTATGCTCTCAATGAATGATCATATCCGTTTTTTCCCAACTATGTCACGATGGACCGGATTCAATCAGACTAAATTACCAGTTAAACATGCTGAAAGAGCTGATGGTGCATCTTCTTACTCCTTTCGAAGGCTTTTAAAATTAGCATTCAATAATATGATCGCTTTCTCTGACAAGCCTCTTTGGATCATGGTCAAATTTGGTGCAATCATCTCATTTTTATCTGTGCTGGCTGGCTTTATTTACCTGTATCAATATTTTAATGGAGTGATCACTGAACCAGGTTTTACTACATTGACTGTTTCGATATGGTTTTTGTCAGGAACTATTATTCTTATGTTAGGTATTGTAGGTATTTATGTTGGTAAAACCTTTGAAAGTACTAAAGAACGTCCTCTCTACATCATTGATAAATCTATCAATTATGAATAAGCTAGAATGGGATTCCAAATTCTTTGGTATTCAGATAGCCTCATCTACGTTTGAACTGATCGACAAACAGATCTTAGATCGCCTAATGAGTAAACTTTTAGAGGAACAGATTGACCTGTGTTATTTGAATACATCAAACCCTATCCCTGATGCTTTATTTAAGAACTATCCAATATATTATTCAAATTCAAAAATATTATTCACAAAGAAACTTATATCAGCCCATACAAATACAAGTACATTTATACGATCATTGTCCTCCTCCACTATTCCTGATACTTGTATTAATATATCGCGTCAAACAGGCCATCATTCTCGATTTAAAAATGATCAAAAACTCCCTCAAGGCTCCTACGAAAAATTATACGACGAATGGATTACTCAATCCATCCGTCGAACGATATCTGATGAAGTGCTTGTCTTTGAAAGCGAAAAAAAGATTGAAGGTCTGATCACCTTAAAAAAGAAAGACGCCTCTGTTGTTATAGGTCTTTTGGGTGTAGATGAATTAAGTAGAGGCAAAAAAATAGGTCAATCACTCATTAAAGAGGCCGAAAATTATACCATTCAATGTGGAATCAATATATTAGATGTAAGTACACAAGGTAGTAACCGAGCAGCCGTTCGTTTCTATGAGAAAGCGGGATTTGTTCGCAAAAACACCACATTTATCTATCATTTATGGCCAAACTACCATCATTGATCCCATTCAATAAACCCTACTTATCTGGTAAAGAGACCAACTACCTGATTGAAGCTGTCAACTCAGGTAAGATTTCTGGAAATGGTATATTCACAAAGAAATGTCACCACTTTTTCGAGCAACGATATGGGTTTAAGAAGACACTATTGACAACATCGTGTACGGATGCCTTAGAGATGGCTGCTATACTATTAGACTTGGAACCAGGAGATGAAGTGATCATGCCATCGTATACCTTTGTATCAACAGCAAATGCATTCATATTACGTGGTGCGACCTTACGTTTTGCAGATAGTGGTCCTCACAACCCCAATATTGATCCAGATCAAATTGAAGAACTGATTACTTCAAAAACTAAAGCCATTGTTGTAGTTCATTACGCAGGAGTTGCCTGTGATATGGATCGCATTATGGGAATAGCCAACAAGCATGGTCTTTTTGTTGTAGAAGATGCAGCACAAGCAATAGACTCGTATTACAATGATAAACCACTGGGTAGTATAGGGCACCTGGCAGCCTTTTCGTTTCATGAAACCAAAAATATCATCTCAGGCGAAGGTGGAATGTTGGTGATTAACGATGAACAATTCATACGACGTGCTGAGATCATTTGGGAAAAGGGGACGAATCGTTCTGCTTTTTTCAGAGGAGAGATCGATAAATATTCTTGGGTTGACATTGGCTCTTCCTTCCTTCCATCAGAAATTGTATCGGCATTTTTATTTGCTCAACTCGAAAACCTCGATGATATCCAAGCAACACGAAGAACAAAATGGGAATACTACCAAAAACAACTTTATCCATTGGCCGAAAAAGGGTACATTGGTTTAGCAAATGCACCCAACTTTGCATCAAATAATGCCCACCTGTTTTATATTTTATGCAAGGATGGTGATCAGCGAGATGCCTTCTTGAAACACATGAAGCAACATAATATTCTTGCCGTTTTTCATTATTTATCCCTTCATAAAAGTCCCTTTTATTTAGATAAACACGATGGAAGAATGCTAAGAAATTGCGAACGATATGCCGATTGCTTGGTGCGACTCCCCTTATTTTATGAATTAGCCTCTGAAGAACAAGCTTATATTACTCAATGTATCACTCAATTTTTCATAGATGGCCATTTCAACTAAAAATATTTTCCGGATACTACTTTTAGCGTTGTTTTTATCACTTGGGAACAACATCAGTTATGGTGAGGCCATACCTAATCCTAAAAAAGAGTCAAACGTACTAGTTCGATCGAAACACAGGCTTCGTATTGACAGAAGAATAAACCATAAAAGTTCGTTATCTCGCAAGATTAAAAAAAATAAACCAAATAGCATTCAAAGAAAACGACTCAATCCATTGGTCTTAATCGGTATTATTTTAGTGATCGTGTCGATTATATTTGCTGCGTGTTTTATTATTTTGATCAATAACGCTATTTTTTCGCTACTTTCTATCTTCTTATTTATCGTATCAGTCATTGTAGGTCCTATCTTATTTATCACAGGATTATTACTACTCATCTTAGGACTTGTTGAACAGTTCAATAAAAATGAGACAAAAATACCACCTAAAAAACAACCTGTTAGAATTGCAAAGGTATACCTGAAGGAAGGTTTAATTGTTAAAGGTTATATCATTGAAGAATCAGAGAATGGTTTCATGAAGATTCAGAAAAAAGATGGCTCAATACAACATATTAATTTATCATCTATAGAAAAGATTATTCGATAGATCGATTATGACAACTTAATATAATTTAAAATCATCTGTTGGATAGTACAAAATCGTAGGGTTTTATACTCCGTTTTACATCTGCCAGATCAACCATCGGATCTATAAATCGCTGACTAGGCCGTCCATTAAGAGACACCCATGCATCAACATACACAGAGGGGAATTCGATCCCATACTCATTTTGGAAGTACTCTCCCAAATAATGTGCAAATTGAATAATATGATCGGGCCTCACCGCCATTCTTTTTTCTTGAAAAGGTGTC
>CAXQBA010000333.1:0-2724 GCA_964221885.1 Luminiphilus sp.
GTGGCCTATCATTATAAAAAGGGATTGATCAGTTTATCTGGAGAGTATTTCTTCAGCGTCGAACAATATGAAATGATCGAAGCTGATTCAACAGATCCAACCTTTCCAAGCTATTTGAGTAATGGTGTTGAAAAATTCCTGACCGTTTTCAATGGTGCAGATGCAGTATTGAATATGGCTATAGGTTGGGAACACCAGATCAATAATAAAATGATCGTTCACCTAGGTATGCGTTCTGATTTTTCTTATGCTCGAAATTCAAATAGGGTCATTGGATTAACAATAGCAACAGCGCCATATGACATTTACCATATATCTTCCGGTTTATCATTTCGAAGAAAAGCAAGCCGCATTAGTCTTGGCTTAAACTACAGTATTGCGCTTCGTAAAATTGGGCAAATCATTAATCTTACAAATCCCACCATAAACGGCAATCAGAATCTGTTTTTATTCGGTAAGACGGAACCAAATGCATCGATTATTTATCATAGCGTTACACTTTTAATTGGTTATACTTATTATTTTGCATTGAAATAAGTTAAATTTACATTTTACCAGATGTTCGAATGATAAGTAAATGAGTTCTTTCGCCAATTTATTAAACTTTTACAAAGATAATCTTCAAGCTTTAACAGCGATTCGGTTGATCACACATACCGACCGGTCCGTATTTATTACTGGAAAAGCCGGGACATCTAAACAAAAGATTTTACTTCAGACACTTCGGAATTGTCAAAAAAAATACGTGATCTTCGGTTCTACAGAACGAATATCACTCGAAGTAGGTGGTGATCATTTATCCAGTTTTTTTGGTTTGCATGAACCATTTTACACACGTGAAGAAAGTGAAGTACCTACCCTATCACAACTCAAGATTGATGTACTGAAAAACACAGACATTATTGCGCTGGTAGGTATTGCCAATCTTAGACCTGATGTACTACAAATGGTCGATCGGTCACTGCGAACTCATTTACAGAACCAACAACCTTTTGGAGGTAAGCAAATCGTTTTTTGCGGTGATCTTTTCCAAAAATACCCCATAGAGGAATCCCATGATAAAGAATATGAGTCACTGGTTAAGTCTAATTATAACTCTTCCTATTTCTTTGGTGCAGAAGCATTTGAAAGTTCTTTTAATTATGACATTGTTGAATTGACGCAATCCGATAGCATTGATGATGAATCTTTTTTACATATCATTAATTCAGTTCGTGTCAATCGTTTTTCTACTAAAGAACTCGAGCTGCTTAACAGCCGTTATGTTGAAGTCCCTACAGAGAAGTTGAAACTGAAGATCACCATGTTAAGCCATTCAGGTCCAGCTAACAATAAAAACGACGAAAAATTCCTAGGTCTTCCTGGCGAGGTTTTTCACTCGACAGCTGAACATGATGGTATTTTCCCTAATGAAAAAGAAGCACTTCCGGCTCCCAAAACACTCTACCTTAAAGTTGGAGCTCAAGTTGTTTTTACAACCGATGATCCCGATAATAACTGGTATCGTGGTATGTTGGGTATTCTTAAAAAAATAGAGGGAAATGCCTTGACTGTTGAAGTTCGAAATGGCATCAATAAACGAGATGTGATAGTCAAGCGACATCAATGGTACAAATGCGAATACTCTTGGAATATAAAGGATCAAAAAATTGACCGGACAACCAGTTTTGTATATGTACAATTCCCGCTTCAACTAGGATGGTATACCTCTATCAAGATGAGTGAGGGCTCCTTGTTTGAAAATGTGATCTTCAAATTAGATAGCAGGAGCTATTCATATGGTCATTTTTACATGGCAATGAGTCGCTGTACATCACTTAAAGGGATCATCTTGAATAAGCGACTTGCTATGGTTGATATTTTTTCTGATGCAGCCATCTCCAAGTTTATAGGTACCTCTCAGGTTTATGGCATTGATCCGAATAAAAATCTATATCAGATCGATCGTTCAGCCCGATCCTTTCGTCAAAATCTACGCTTGATCAATAAATTGGAAGAGAATATCATCCAAAGTCAACTCGAGCTTAATGATATCAAAGCCAAATTGATCAAAAGGAATAAAGATTATGGACTGATGCAGAATAAGCACAATCAGATCCAACGCAGCTTGAAAGAGGTAGAATCTAAATTGACAGCAAGTATTTCTAAATTAGCGACAAAAGAAGAATCCTTTAATACGGTTTCGTCAAAAACATCCCGTTTACAAATTATTATCGTGGTTCTTGTATTTGTTATCGCTGCTCTTTTATTTTCGTCTTTTTGATATAGTGTGACCTCGTACAACGAATCACATATCCCTTCCATTCTTAGTCTGTTACTTGCAGATTCTAGCGCCTCATTGAGACTTGGACTCTCTCTTCTCGATAAATTAGAACCCATTCCCGATCTATTTTTTCGTGCATTGACCATGACTGCTTATCTGGGAAAAAAATACAGACCCTCTCATGAAGAAGAGGCTCATCAATTTTTAGTTGATCATCTATCAGAGGACAAGGTGAAATCCTTACAGGATGAAATACTTTTATTTGATTATGCACGATTCCGATTCCGGCCAAGTGGTACCTGGCATATGCCAAATAGTCCATTTCGGATGATTCAACAACAATATGAAGCGCACCATGACGACTATTTCTATATTGCCTCATTCAAACCTGAATATTATGCGAGTTTATACGCACTTGTAGCAGCCCGATTGAAAGAGAGATCGGAAGAGCGTCGTGTAGG
>CAXQBA010000334.1:0-2865 GCA_964221885.1 Luminiphilus sp.
TTGCTCTTCCGATCTATCGAGGTGAAATTGCACTTCGTGTCATGAAAACCTGTCGACGTATGGGGATCAAAACAGTGGCTGTTTATTCAGACGTAGATCGTCAGTCGCCACATGTTTTATTTGCAGATGAGGCAATATGTATCGGTCCCGCTCCTTCAAGTGAATCCTATTTAAAAGGGGAGTTGATCATACAGCATGCTTTAGCGTTAGGTGTTGATGGTATTCATCCAGGATATGGTTTTCTAAGTGAAAATGCTACGTTCGCTCAGCAGGTTACTGATGCAGGTATAACATTCATTGGACCAAGACCTCACGCTATTGAAATGATGGGGTCAAAATTGGCAGCAAAAGATGCAGCTAAAAAACATCACATTCCATTAGTACCTGGTACGGAGTATGCCATCGAAGATGTAGATAAAGCCCTGCAAATTGCTAGTGATATTGGTTTCCCTGTTTTGATCAAAGCGTCAGCTGGCGGTGGTGGGAAAGGAATGCGAATGGTAGAGCATGTTGATGAATTTGCATCTCAAATGGAGCGTGCTGTATCTGAGGCTGTTTCCTCTTTTGGTGATGGATCGGTCTTTATTGAAAAATTTGTAACATCACCACGTCATATTGAAATACAGGTGTTGGCTGATGAGCATGGTAATATATTACATCTGTTTGAGAGAGAATGCTCTGTTCAGAGAAGGCATCAGAAAGTAGTAGAAGAAGCGCCATCAGCTGTACTAGATGAAGCACTTCGTGAAAAAATGGGGCAATGTGCTGTTGAAGTAGCTCGATTATGTGATTATGTAGGTGCTGGTACCGTAGAGTTTCTCTTGGATGATCAGCATAATTTTTATTTCCTAGAAATGAATACTCGTTTACAAGTTGAGCACCCTGTTTCCGAATGGATAACTGGTGTGGACTTAGTTGAGCAACAAATACAAATAGCTCGAGGGCATGCGTTGACGATTCGTCAAGAAGATTTGAAAATACATGGTCATGCTATCGAGTTACGAGTTTATGCCGAAGATCCGTTGAATAATTTCTTACCGAGTATTGGTCGATTGGACACCTATGTTCGTCCAGTTGGAGAAAATATTCGTGTCGATGATGGTTTTGAGCAAGGAATGCAGATTCCTATATACTACGATCCAATGATCGCCAAGCTTATCACATATGGTTCAAATAGGGAAGAGGCGATTGAAAAGATGAAAGAGGCTATATCTCAATATATCATTGTTGGCTGTGAGACAACCTTGTCTTTTGGGAAATACGTAATGGATCATCCAGCGTTTGTCAGTGGTGATTTTGATACCAATTTTGTCAAAAACCATTATGATCCTTCAGCTATTATTCAAGAGAGGGAATTCACTCGTGAAATAGCGGCACAATTAGCGAATCATTTATATGAAGCTTATTTGTCAGACACCCAACAACATGCATTCAATAACATGGATAGTATTCCATGGCGTAACAGGTAAATTATTCAATAGAACAGTTCTTACTCTAGCAATATTTTAGTTTGATAGGTTTTATCTGCAGTGTTCAATTGAATGATATACCAACCCGATACATAATTAGGTATATCCAATATTAATTGTTCTCCTGTGTTGATCTCCTGTGCATTGAATGTGCATTTTCTGCCTGTGGCGTCAAGGAGTTGTATATGGTATTTTCCCTTTGAGTCATCTGGAAGGACCAATTGGAACTGACCGTTAGATGGATTGGGAAAACAATGAAGTTGATGACGTTTATTGTAAAGGGATGTAATATTTGAGATCTGATTACAATCGGAAGATACATTAAAGTAATGGGTTACCGTATCATTCAACATTCTAACTTCGAAGGTCCATTGACCTTCAACCGCATTATTAGGTATGTTTCGAGTCCAGTACCAATAGGATGAGGTGTAGTCTTGGCTTGAGTTATGGGTCCATGAACTAAAAATAGCGCCATTGGGGTTCTTTATTTGATAAGAGGCTGATATACTGGCTCGTTGATCTCTGAAATAGGCGGCGAAATAGGCTGTTGACCCAGGAGAGAAGCAATTGGTGTCATTTTTTACAGCAGGAATTGGACAAGAATTAAATTGTGGTGGGGCAAAATGTGTGTAAAGTGTGTTGATGCGAGGTTCAAAATAATCGGGTTGGTTGATCCACCAACTCGAAGTATTCATACTATTACATGGTCCTGAGTAGGGGTCTACCAAATTATTGAGACTATCGTATACTTCAAAGTGTAGGTGTGGACCTGTGGATGACCCAGAGCTGGCAATAACTCCTAAATATTCACCTTTAGTTACAAAGTCGCCAATATTCTTAGTGGTTAATGATCCATTTTTGAGATGACCATACCAAGAGCGAGAGCCATCTGCATGAACTAAGTAAACAGCATTCCAAGTTGGGTTGGAAAAGTCACAATTCGTATGTGGGTTTCCATCTACTTTCCAATTGATTAGTCCATCTTCAGCTGCTACAGCAATGGCTTGGTCTTCATTGACCATATGCCATTTAAATGGCCATAAATAAATATCGAGACCTTTGTGGTTGTAACCCGTAGTCATGTCGTAGGTTCGTTGGCCGCAATTATAGTCGAGTAGTGATCCAGAGGCTGGATCGTGATCAACAAAGTTTGAAATAGCATAGATATTATTGTTATTGAATCCTGATGCTTGAGCTACTGGCCATATGAACGATGGATTGTTTCGCTGATTGGTAAAAAATCCTCTATCTAGCGTATTGGCGATGGAGTCAGTGACATGCAGACTATTTAATCTTTTCTCTGGAGACAAACAGCTATGTTGTTTAGTGGTTATTTGACCCTCGCCACCTCCATCAGGTATACTGAAAATCAGTTGTGCTTGACTTGATTTTAAAG
>CAXQBA010000335.1:0-4127 GCA_964221885.1 Luminiphilus sp.
TAATTGTTGTTGTAGGAAGTCGGGTAATTTTATTTTTCCAACAAAGCATAAACCTTGGGAATCTTTCTTTTCTGCATTATTCAAACCAATATCATGGGCAATGGCCCGAACTTCAGCTTTTTGTAAATGACCAATGGGAAATAATGCATAACGCAACTGTTCTTGCGTCAATTGACAAAGAAAATAACTTTGATCTTTATTCTTGTCCAAGCCTGCCAGTAATCGATATTGCTTTGTATCGCCTGTTTGTTCTGTTACTTTTCTACAATAGTGACCAGTAGCAACATAATCAGCACCTAACTCTAAAGCAGCATGCAGAAATACATCAAATTTTATCTCCCGATTACACAATACATCGGGGTTTGGTGTACGTCCACTTTCGTATTCAGCAAACATGTAATTGACAATTCGTTCTTTGTAAGCTGCTGAAAGATCGATGGTTTGGAAGGGGATACCTAGTTGCTGTGCAACTATAAGCGCATCATTGCTATCCTCTATCCACGGACATTCATTGTCGATAATAACGGATTCGTCGTGCCAATTTTTCATAAAAAGACCTATTACCTCATAGCCTTGCTGTTGTAGTAGATATGCACTAACACTGGAATCTACGCCACCCGATAAACCAACTATCACTCGTTTCATATGCCGAAATATAACCAATTATTACCAAAGAGCATGATGATCTTCACACACGCCATTTGCCTTTAAATAGAACGGTTCCATGTTTTCAATTCGTATCGTACCTTGCACGCGACCCATTACTTGAATAAATGAACTTTTCAAAATACCTATGTTTAGATTCTCACCTCGTTGCCAATCAACATGGAATGTGAGTTCAACGGTCTTGCTTTCAATTCGCCAAGGTTTATTTTTATTTCTTTTATCGTATATGAACCGAACATCACCTACAGGATAAGGTTGATGGTCAATCCAGATATAATTTTCAAGATTATTATTAAAATGATCGACTAGATTTAAGGCAATTTGTCTATTTTTCTCATCCGTTCCAGTAATGGATAACCAATTCCACATGGTTTTCCTAGGAGGGTAGCCATAGGAATAATCAATGCAGGCAGTCGGCGAGTCGATATGTATGTTTTTATTTGATGTGGATATATTGATCTGTTGCGACAGCCCTAAGTTTTTGAACGTTGAGTGAAAGGGTCTGTTTTTCCCATGGCTTGGACAGATGAAAAGTAGGCCAGAGGGATTCAGTTTAATATTCCAATGAATTTTAAAGGCTGAACCATTGAACTGAAGGGTAATGGTATCATGTTGTAATAATAATTCATACGGCTTGAGTTTCCATTCATCACTAGGGTTTGCTGAAAAAGATGTAGAAAAACCGATCGGTTTTATTTGACTATCTTCCCATACATTACCTGTTTGACAATCGTATACATAGCAGAAAGCCTTTGCAAGGTAACCTACATCAACAAGAGCCATTCCAATGAAATAGTCCTTAGTATACGAACTACAGAATATCCAAGATTTTCGTTTTAAACGTCTGTTAATTGTATGTTTTGAATATCGATCTTCGAATTGAGGCAATAACTGATTGGGGGGACATCGGTAAATTCCGATGGGTGTTTTTTCTGTTAAAGTCGATGGAAATATGTGTTTAGGCATGATATTTTATGGAGTACTGTCGTTGAATTGTTCAATTTTAAATACTTTTATCCTTCAACAAAAATAAACAATTAATCGTTTTTTATTTGTCAACCATACGACTTGTTATCAAATAATCTACATACCCGCATTCCGATTCTGATACTTGTGTGTCTTTCTTTGATTTTTACATCAAATGTACGGGCGAGCCATATAGTTGGTGGAGAAATGACCTATCGATGTTTAGGTGGTAGTTTATATCAGATTGAGTTGACTATTTTCAGAGATTGCGAAAATGGGTTTCCACAAGCTTACTTTGACGATCCTGTACCAATCGGTATATTTGCTGGCAGCACAGGTGCTTTACTTTCTACCGAGTATATCAATTGGAGTGGCACGGATGACACATTAGATTTAACCCTCGCAAATCCGTGTTTTGTTGTACCACCAAATGTATGTATTCATACGACGACCTATTCTACAGTTCTCAATCTTCCTTTTCGGGTAGGTGGTTATCATTTAGCGTATCAGCGATGTTGCAGAAACAATATCATAGACAATATTATAGATCCTTCCATCACGGGTGCTACATACGATGTTTTTGTTTCAGAATTAGCATTGGCGACTTGTAACAGTAGTCCACGTTTTTTTGATTGGCCACCTTTTTACATATGTCAGGGCGCACCGATCAATTACAACAGTTCTGCAGTTGATATTGACGGTGACTCTATCGTATATGAATTATGTAATCCATATGTGGGTGGGACACAGGGTAACCCATCTCCTGATCCACCGAATGGGCCACCATACAGTTCAGTTTTTTGGAACCCTCCATACAGTTTATCGAATATGCTAGGTGGTAGTGATCCGTTAACGATCGATCCTTCAACCGGAATTCTAAGTGGAACACCAGGTAATCTAGGAACTTTCGTTGTTGGGCTTTGCGCTAAGGAATATCGAAATGGCGTCTTGATAGGGACCACAAAACGGGATTTTCAATTTACTACGGGTTCATGCAATAAGATAAATCAAGCTCAGTTTTTTACACCGAATGCAGGTTGTAGGACTAATTTGAGTGTATATTTTAACAATATCAGTAATGCACAAACACCGAGTTATCTATGGGATCTTGGTGATGGGACGACATCTACGAGTTTTGATCCGTTGCACATTTATCCCGACACTGGTCAATATACGGTGACGCTGATTGCTGGTTTTGGTACGCCTTGTAGCGATACGATCACCAAGACCATCGACTTGCAGATCAATGGATTAGATATTCAATTAAATGCTCCACAAACGGTTTGTGAGGGTGACACTGTTCTGGTTGTAGTCCAAAATCTACTCAGTAACTACAATACCATCACATCGGTCAATTGGTCTTCAAATGCACCGATCATCGGGCCTACGAATACAGATAGCATTTATGTTTTTGTGGATGATCTAACTACGGTTAGTATTTCAGCACAAAATAATTTTGGTTGTACCGATTCGGATGATTTACAAATAGAAACGGAGATCGTCCTGGCAAATTTTGATACGTTATCAACGAATTGTAATACAGATCTTTCAGTCTTGTTTCAGAATGCATCTACGGCATTGAATGAAAGTTTTTTATGGGATTTTGATGGCTTGGGAACATCAACGGATATTTTCCCCACATTCACCTTTCCAGATACTGGTACCTATACTATTACTCTTATTGCGGGTTATGGTGGTGCGTGTACTGATACATTAACTCTGGATATCGATGTTGCATTGACAGGAATTGATTTGTCATTGACACCTGACCAGCAAATATGCAGTGGAGATGAGTTGGTCATCAATGCCACAAATACGGTACAGGTTGCATCAAATATTTCTTATGATTGGTCACCATTGGATGGTGTAATATCTGGTCTGAATACTTCTTCCATAACTGTGAGTCCAACTGCATCAACTACCTATTCTTTACTCGCAACTAATGAGTTTGATTGCACCGATAGTGCTCTTGTCACGATAGAGGTATTACTTTCAGAGGCGAGTTTTGATTCGATCGATCTGATCTGTAACGGTACTTTAACGGTTCCATTCAATAATACCAGTCAACTTTCAGCGGGTGGTTATCAGTGGTTTTTTGATACGCTTGGCACCAGTTCTGACGTAAATCCTGTTTTCACGTTTTCTGATACAGGAATTTATGCGATTCAATTAATATCGGGCATAGGAACACCATGTTTGGACACTACAGAGCAATTACTATCGCTCTATATTTCACAAGCTGATATTTCATCTACGGATTCATCGATTGTATGTAGAGGTGACACCATCTCATTATTTGCAACGAATAATCTATCTGATTATAATCAGATTATTAATTACACTTGGACACCATTCAATCCTCTTTTAAGTGGGCAAGGTATAGACTCAGTGGATGTGATTGCATCCTCAGATCAAACTTTTATGGTTGTAGGTACCAACAACTATGGTTGTACGGATACTTCGTACTCTGTGGTCAATGTTACTTTTTTATCACC
>CAXQBA010000336.1:0-2750 GCA_964221885.1 Luminiphilus sp.
ATATCGGTCACATATATATCTGTTTATTGGGTATGGGGACAGATGGTCACTTTGCATCTATCTTCCCCAATGATCCTGCATCTGATCTTGCCTTGATCGATGAAAATGATCAATCTATATATTTGACTAATGCTCCAGCCCATCCGACTAATCGTATCACTTGTTCCTGGCCCTATCTAGCGAATAGCACCCATTTATTCTTACATATCACAGGTGATACTAAATACGATATATTACATGGGGAAATCCTTCAATCACTACCCATTCATCAAGTAACTGAAAGTCATTGTGCCATCTTTTGGGCGCCTTAAACAAACAAATTATGCATCCAGAGATACTTAAAATTACAGAGCGAATTGAAGAACGAAGCAAAGCAAGTCGTGCTAGCTATGAAAAGCAGATGGAAGGTGCCATTGATCACAATTCCAAACGAATTCATCTGTCCTGCGGTAACTTAGCTCATGCCTTTGCGGCATGCAATGCTGTTGAAAAAACAGAGTTATCAGGGGATAAACTTCCAAACTTGGCTATTGTATCAGCCTACAATGATATGTTGTCTGCTCACAAAACGTATGAGTCTTATCCAGACTTCTTGCGAAAAGTGGCTATCGAAAACAACGCGGTAGCACAATTTGCTGGTGGTGTTCCTGCAATGTGTGATGGCGTCACACAAGGTCAGGACGGTATGGACCTTTCTTTGCTGAGCCGTGATGTTATTGCTTTATCTACAGCAATCGCGTTATCTCACAATATGTTTGATGGTACATTATGTCTTGGGATATGCGATAAAATTGTACCAGGTCTTTTGATAGGTGCGTTGAAATTTGGTCATCTTCCAACGATTTTTGTGCCAGGTGGCCCAATGAAGACTGGTATATCAAATGATGAAAAAGCTTTTATTCGCAACCAATATGCTCAGGGACTAATTAGTCGTGATGAATTACTAGCTGGTGAGTCAGCCTCTTATCATTCAGCAGGGACTTGTACATTTTATGGAACTGCCAATTCAAATCAGATGTTGATGGAGATCATGGGTCTTCACTTACCAAGCTCCTCTTTTGTTAATCCTGAAACACCTCTTAGGGATGCCCTTACAGAAGGAGCTGTCAAACAATTGATACAGAATGTCAAGAGCGATCAGTTCAGACCATTGTATGAAATTGTCAATGTTAAAAATATTGTTAATGGTATTATCGGTCTTTTAGCAACAGGTGGGTCAACAAATCATACACTTCATTTGGTTGCCATTGCAAAAGCTGCCGGAATAATGATCAACTGGGAAGACTTCTCAGATCTATCCAACTATATTCCATCGATCACCAAGGTTTATCCCAATGGAAAAGCTGATATCAACCATTTCCACGCAGCTGGTGGAATGCCTTATGTAATACGAACATTACTGGATAATGGTCTATTACACCGAGATGTAAAAACAATCGTTGGTGATGACATGTATGATTATACGAAAGAAGCCAAACTGATCAATAATACACTTCAATTTGTAGATGGTCCTACCCATTCGCATGACCTAGATGTCATTCGTCCTGCAGAAGATCCATATGATTCAAAAGGAGGAATTGTCACGGTTGATGGAAATCTGGGGAAAGCAGTAGTCAAAGTCTCAGCCGTTGATAGAAAACATTGGTATACTCGTGCCGAGGCTTGTGTTTTTAATGATCAATATGAATTACTGGATGCATTCAAAAAAGGAGATCTTCACAAGGATTTTGTGGCAGTACTTCGATTCCAAGGACCTAAAGCCAAGGGAATGCCGGAACTTCATAAATTGATGCCTACATTACGAGTTTTACAAAACCTGGGGTTTCAGGTGGCTCTGGTAACTGATGGTCGTATGTCCGGTGCATCTGGAAAAGTACCAGCAGCCATCCATTTGAGTCCCGAAGCTGATAACAATCCATTACTCACTAGAATTCAGGATGGTGATATGATCACATTAGACTGTGAGAATGGTATTTTACATTGTGAAGGAGAAACATTGATTTCAGAACGAACCGCTTGTTCATTTGAACCCAATCAGGTTGGTTCTGGAAGAGAATTATTTGATAATATCCGTGCGCTACTCTCAAGTAGTGAAACGGGAGCAACCATTTTTTAATATGCAAATGCAAAATGGAATTCATGAAATACTAGAAAGTAATTCAATCATTCCGGTCATCACATTTCACGATACATCAGAGGTCGAGTCAACTGTTCAGGCGCTTGTTGAAAAGGATATTCATTGTATTGAGATCACACTACGCACCGAAGTTGCCTTTGACTGTATCGAATTATGTAAACAAATCGCACCATCAAATTTTCAAGTAGGTGTCGGAACAATCATGCACTCAAGTCAGATACAACTTTGCCGACAACTAGATGTCGACTTTTTAGTAAGTCCCGGCTCATCAGAAAAATTAGTTAGTTACTTATTCATATCAGGTATCCCTTTTCTTCCTGGTGTAATGACACCCTCCGAGATCATCAAAATGCAATTTAATGATTGTCGTTATCTCAAACTATTCCCATTCAATATTGCTGGTGGTGAGAAAGCATTAAAAAGTTACGGAAAAGTCTTCCCTGAGATTAAATTCTGCCCTACAGGTGGCATCAATAAAGATAACTACCAACAAATTCTAGGATATGAAAATGTAATGTCAGTTGGTGGATCTTGGGTCCTTGGATAAGAAGTAAAAAATCTGTCCATTCTTGTACAGAAGGCTGTAAAACTGACTCATAATAACACTATGTGG
>CAXQBA010000337.1:0-12410 GCA_964221885.1 Luminiphilus sp.
TTGTCTCTTGTGACTGGAGTTCAGACGTGTGCTCTTCCGATCTAACATGATGAGCGTAGCTTTATCAGATTTAAGATCAGCTAATCGCATGAGTTGTCCTGAAACCGTATCTATGAGTTCAAAATCAGGTGCCTTGGTGCCCAAAGGAAGCATATTTGATTCAGTAAGTGCCATTTTTAAAATCTTGATGCAGTGATTTAAATAGATTTCTAAAACAAATTTATATTTTAGATTTGAAATATGATAACAGCAACACAGATAAAAAAAAGTTATGGTTCAATTGAGGTACTGAAGGGTATCGATTTAACCATTCAGAAAGGTGAGATCGTCTCAATTGTAGGAAAATCAGGAGCTGGAAAATCCACATTATTACATATCCTGGGAACACTAGAAAAAGCAGACGATGGAAATATACAGATCAATGGACAGTCGATCAATGAATTAACAAAAGACCAATTGGCTTCTTTTCGAAACCAACAGATCGGTTTTGTTTTTCAATTTCATCACTTACTTCCTGAATTCTCTGCTATTGAAAATGTGATGATGCCTGCACTCATTTCGAATCAATCCAAATCATCCGTGAAACAACGTGCTGAGTTTTTGCTTGATCTAATGGAGCTTGGGCATCGTAAAGACCATAAACCCTCTGAAATGTCGGGTGGTGAACAACAACGTGTATCCGTGGCTCGCTCTTTGATGAATCAACCGGCTGTGATATTTGCTGATGAACCTTCTGGGAATTTAGATTCTAAAACATCTGACGATCTACATCGTCTTTTCTTCCGATTACGTGACGAATTGGATCAGACCTTTTTAATCGTTACTCACAACCGGGAATTATCAACCATGTCCGATCGCATCATTCAGATGGCCGATGGTAAAATCATACAAGCCTAACTATGGATCTGGACTTTTTAGAACAAGAACAACATTGGTTAGCTAAGAAGATACATATTCCTAAAAAACAGGAAGCGTTTTCCTCATCTGATGTTGTTTTTGGTATCGATGTACAATATGATAATGAAGATTCCTATGTTGCAATCACAGCCTTTGATATGACCGGCCGATATTTACATTCGTATGTACATAAATCCATTGCCGGCATGAAATATAAACCTGGATTTTTTTGTTTCAGAGAAGGACCACCGGTTCTAAGAAGTATCCGAAAGGTCTTATCACGTTTCAATATCATTCCACAAGCCATCCTTATCGATGGACACGGTTTGGCTCACCCTAGACAATTCGGCATTGCATGCTTTGTTGGACTTCACACGAATATTCCTACCGTTGGTGTTGCTAAACAGGCTCTGATGGAGTCCTATGAAGAAGTAAAACCTAACAAAGGAGCTATTGGAACATGTATAATAAATAAAAAAGTTGTGGGTGTAGCCTTGCGAACACAGAAAAACACCCATCCTATTTATGTTAGCCCTGGTTATAAGATCTCGCTAGATCAATCGGTTGAAATCGTCAAAAACTTTTGTCAAAAAAATCGATTACCAGAACCCATAAATCGGGCAGACCGACTCGCTCGAGCATTTGCAAAAGGAAAATTCTTGAAAGATATACATATCATTCGCTAATATTCCCTACTTTTAAGAAAGTATTAACAAAAATTCAAAGAATGAGACTATTATTCCTAGCGCTACTAATTGTGAGCACACTTAATTTACACGCCCAAGATAGCCAGACACAACGAATCACTGGAAAAGCATACGATATTGCATCGCAATTCCCACTTATCGGTGTCACCTTAGTCATCGATGGAACGAATATCAACACGATCAGCGATGAAAATGGTAACTTCACATTGGAAGGTGTACCTATCGGTCGTCAAACAGTTGTTGCTCAATATTTAGGATATGACACCTATCGTTCTGATAATTTAATTGTATCCAGTTCGAAAGAGATCTACTTAGATGTGGCAATGTCTGAAAAAGTGGAGATCACACAAGAAGTGGTCGTCAATGCTTCACAAGGTAGCGATGGTGTTGGGAATAAAGCATTAAATGATCTATCTGTAATTTCAACTCGCTCGTTTTCAGTTGAGGAGACCAAACGATATGCAGCTGCCATAGATGACCCCGGTCGTATGGCTATTGCGCTGCCTGGTGTACAATCCGATAATGATGCAGCGAATGATGTGATCATTCGTGGTAATCCATCCATGGGGGTTCTTTGGAAATTGGAAGACTTAGAGTTAACCAACCCGAATCACTTTGCTAGACCCGCTTCCACAGGTGGTGGAATCACTGTTTTCTCTGCAGCTGTACTAGGAAACACGGACTTTTCAACCGGTGCTTTTGCTGCTGAATATGGAAATGCCTTCGCTGGTGTATTTGATATGCGCTTCCGTCGCGGTAACATGAACACTCGTGAACACTCATTCAAAGCTGGTATTATTGGTATCGGTGCCTCTACTGAAGGACCGATTGTAAAAGGAAGAAGTTCTTACCTGATCAATTATCGCTATTCTTTTTTAGGTATTTTAAATGCGCTAGGACTATACGTTCAAGCTCCGAATGCTGAAAATGTATTTCAAGATCTATCCTTTAATCTTTCCTTTGTATCCAAGGATAACAAGGATGAAGTTAAAATATTTGGTGTAGGTGGTTTGAGCGATGAATTGTGGCGAATTAGAGATACCAGTTTATGGCAAACCTCATGGGATTATATTGGAGAGGTCAGTGGATCACACATGGGCGTACTAGGGGTATCTTATCGTCGTTTACTGAATGATAAATCCTATTTACGTATTACGGCTGGTTCGGTTTACAATTATTTATTTGATACGGAGTTTGTCCCTGACTTTTCAGATCCTACCAATGAATCAAAATACGATACGACAGAGATCAATTCATATCACACATTACGGAGTCAGCTTCACATTACCTACAGTAATAAATTGCACAAGCGTTTCCGTCTGAAAACAGGCTTTAGTGGTCATGGTATCACGTATGACCTAACCTATTCAGAAGATTCTCCAGATTATGGTCTTTTATATAATTTCTTGAACGACAAAGGGACTACGTTCTTACTCCAGGCGTATGCTACTGGCTCTTATAGACCGGCTGCTAAACTAACCTTGAATTTTGGCTTTAATGCGATGTTCTTTACATTGAATAATACATACAGTGTTGATCCAAGAGTGGCTTTACAATATCGCCCCTTCAAGAAAACAACATTGACATTGGCTTATGGTATACATAGTCGAATCTTACCAATAGGTACCTATTTGATCAATATCCCGAACTTTAGTGCAGGGACTACATTTAAACCTAATCTGAATCTAGGAATGATCCACATGCATCACGTTGTGATGGGCTATCAGCAGATTATCGGAACTGGTATTAGAGCAAACCTAGAGGTTTATTATCAACAAGGTTGGAATGTGCCTATTGAGGATGATACAACAAGTAGTTTTTCCTATTTCAATCAACGTGATGGCTACGGTATGGTTCCTATGGTGTCCCAAGGTTTATCTAGAAACTATGGGGTGGATCTGACTGTAGAACGTGCTTTCGCTAATAACTTCTTTTTCTTAGCGACTGGTTCCCTATTCTGGTCTGAATACAAAGCATTGAATACAGATCAATGGCAACGTACCCGCGTCGATAAACGTTGGAGTTCTAGTATTCTAGCTGGATATGAGGTTAACTTCAAAAAGGGAGCTGTTCTTCAATTAGGTCTAAAGACTCTTTTCTCTGGAGGATTGCGTTATACGCCTGCTGATGAAGCAGCATCACAAGCTCAAAACATATATGTAGAGGATGACACGCGTCCTTTTTCGGAAGCAGATCCTCTATACTTTAGATCTGATGTAAGGTTCTCATTCCGTAAAAATGCGAAGAAATTCTCTTATACGATCTCTCTAGATCTTCAGAATGTTACGAACAATATGAATGTTCGTAATTATGACTGGGATCGACAATTGCAAGAGCTTATTCCTAGAAATCAAGCAGGCTTCTTACCCGTAATCAGCTTCCAAATCGATTTCTAAGAAGCGTTATGTTGTATTTTTTTAATGGTATCCAATAGCCAAGCTTTGGATGCCACATTTTCTTGTTGTATCTGTTGTAATAATGGATTCAATGATTGATCAGTACCTTTACGTTTTAGTTCAAACCCAGACTTGATCTTGTACAACTTAGCGGCAAATTTTATAAAATTCCGATAGAGTAATTTATGATTTTCAGGAATGCTTCCCTTGCGATTTAAGTAGACCCTGAACGTATCTACAAGAGATAAAAGGGCCTCTTCCTCATCCAATTCAAAATAAGATCGTAATTGGATCATTTTTGCTCCTGTATAGTACCGCCAATCATTGAAATTAACATCATATAAGGCTAATAAAGCTCCCTTGTAATCTTTGATCATGTACTTATAGTAGGCCATATTATAGGCATATGAATGATCTTTACTGTCCGTAGGTAGATCCTCTTTGTAGGTTTCAATGAATTCTTGTGTCCATTCTAAATAACCTAAAGATATAGCTGTTGTCACGATTGTTTTGTACTCCCATGGAGGTAAATGATCATTGATATAAATGATCTTTCCTTTCACTAAAACTTTATAAAGGTTCAATATTTCATCTAAATAACTGGTCTGACCAGTATTCTGGTTATACTTTCCGATCAGGTAATTCAATACAAAATCATAAATAGAACGCTGTTCGAAAATTGAAAATTGATCAGCATAGATAGTTAATTTTTGTAACACAGATTGATAGTGTTGATCCGTTTGTTGGGATAACATCTTGAAAAGAGACGCGTAGACCTGAATAGAGGGCTCATCTTTATAGGGACTATCCACTTGATCTAAATAAACAAATAATTCATCGACCAATCGATATTGGTAATTACTAGCGATCACTCGATTCCTACTGACCATATCACAAGCGATCTTTAGTTTTTTTGTGATAAAATAGAGATCTAGAAAGTCATTTTTATGCTGTAAATTTAAATCAAACGATCGTCCACCAGATGTAATGAATGAAATATCCAACTCATTATGTAAAAGGAATTGATCCCAATATTGATCCTCAATATGATCATGAAGCTGATTTCGTTTTTCAATTTTTCGGCAGATACCATTATAGTCTTTGGGCTTATCTTTTAACCGAAGCTGCTCCAATAAAGTACATTGTTGTGTTAACCAGATAGGTTCCTGATTCTCGTAGATCAAAAATTCATAGACCAGATTCAATAAACGGTTAAATGTTACATTAAAGTGAGGATGATCGGTACCTGAAGTATTAAAAACATATGAATTGATCGACTCCTTGCTCAACTTAACTTGACTGCGCTTATGCTGCAAGTACTTGGTGATATAAGCGTAAAGTTTTATAACATCTTTATTCTTATTAAAATAGGGAGATTCTACAAAATCACCCAGCTTTGTTAACTCTCGGGATGAAAATGTATATAAAAGTTGGATAAGTTTAGATGAAATCATTTAACAATATATAATTTTTTAAACTAAAAAATTATATAAACATCAATAAAAAAGGGTATTTACATATATATATATTTATACAATGAGTAATTATGCTTGAATTTTGTACACTACTTTATAGGTAACGTTTTTCGACTTCACCCGATAATAAAGTATATTTCATAAAATAGTTGATTCCAGTGATATCTTTCAAACGTATACTAACACCGATCGTACTACTATTCTCTCTGTTCTGTAACAGTTCTGCACAAAACAATGTCAGTATTACACATTACACAGATCAACAATGCCAGACGATCATCTCACTTGTTGATTCGAGTGGGCAGATTCTAAGTTTGGCACCTCCCTATCATTTTTCCATCAACAATCAGATCATTCAACAGAATAATCATCTGGCCACATCAACATTTCAATTGGCTTCTACCAATACAAATGGAATTGTGAATATTTCTGTTACAGATGGTAATTTCCAAGTCTATTCAACCCAACTAAATATACCCTGCTCGGGGGGAGGATCAAATACCTCTCCTCCGATTTTAGTATCAAATGTGGCACCATCAAGTTCATGTAATACCTGCGATGGAAGCTTTACGGCAACCATTAATAACCCTACTGGTTCTTCTTTTATTTTTTCGATTGGTAATGGTAGCCAAATAACTACGTCAAACACAAGTTTCACATTCAATGGAATTTGTCATGGGACTTATAATATTCAGGTCACGGATAGTAATCAGGTATATTCCACTGTTGTATATATACCATGTAACAACAGCACCAATATCTTACAAGCTGTATGTCCTCAACAACTCAGTGTAGATCTTCAAGGACAACAAGCGATCACATTCAGACCTGAAGATATCTCCTCATCGAATCTGGCAGATCAATATTTCTTATCTGGAAATTACTCTTTGACCAATCGCCTTGACTTTTCATGTCAAGATGTAGGCTTCAATACATTGACCCTTGTTCAATTCGACCCTTTAAACAATAGCGTAGATACCTGTCATGCGCTCATACAGATTACAGACAGCCTTCATGGATGTTTATCCAATCAAGTTTCCTACTCAGAGATCATAGGAAGTACAACAGCAGCTTCAAATTGTCAGACCTGTGACGGTACGTATCAATTTGGTGGTCTATTCAATACATTGGATAGTTCACTGATCTCATCTAACTCTCTCAACTTTTTTTGGGACGATGGTTCTACCAGTAGTAGCCGAACCGATCTATGTCCTAATCGATCATACAGTCTAACAATTTACGACTCAGCCCTGAACATGTACAACACCCAAGTACAGAGCTCATGCCCACCAGCCACTGGTATCATTTGTTTTGATAGCAGTCTTATTGATCCAAGTGCATTTTGCACGGGTCAAATTGCCCCTGTATGTGGCTGTGATGGTGTAACCTATGCCAATGCCTGTATTGCCACAAACTTTGCAGGTATTGGTCAATTTACATTAGGCCCTTGTCCCAACTTAAATGCGACTTTTGTACAACCTATTGTTACCCCTAATACGACAAGTTGTTCATCAAGTAGTCTACCCTGTGACGGTTCGATCAACCTACAAGTACAAGGGGGAAAAGCGCCCTACTTCATTTTTTGGGCTGACACCTCTACTATTGGTTCTGTCCGAACAAATCTTTGTCATGGTATTTATTACGCCACGGTCATTGATTCATTGGCAAATCAGACACAACATGCCATTGTAGTGCCACAGTATAATTGTGTTTGGCCTGGAGATACAGATGAAAATGGTGTTGTCAATCATCAGGATGTACTCCCTATAGGACTTGCATATAATGAAGTGGGTATTCCCAGGCAAGACCAAACGATTACATGGGATGGCAAACAAGCTCAAAACTGGAATACCGTCAATCCTATTTTGTCTTTACCCAATTATAAACATATAGATACGGATGGTTCGGGAACCATAGATAGTGCTGATCTGATTGCTATTACGACAAACTACGCTCGTTCTTATGCTCGTAATCAGCAAGTCATATCAGGATCAAGTCCATTGTTTGTTGAACCAGCTCAAGCATCACCGGGTGATACTCTGTCGCTCTCTCTTATTTTTGGAGATTCTATTTACCCTGTCAATAATTTATACGGACTTTCTTGTTTGATCTACTATGACACAAGCATTATCGATGCTAGTACGATACAAATGACAGTCAATAACTCATGGCTGGGTTCCGATCTTCTTTTATTTCAACGTAATGATGTGAATTTGGGTCGTATTGAGGTAGCCATTACCAGAAAGAATGGTATTCCTATTACGGGTATCGGCTCAATTGCTAAAGTCGATTTTACGATTCGAGATGACTTGGTCATGGGTAAAGTGAATAATACTGACAGTACACTCACCAGTCTATTTAATGTTCACGATCATTTAGCCGTTGATGATAGCAATCAAGAAATTGGTGCCAATAGTTTTTCTTCAGGAGTACGTATCATCGATGTAATCACCAATACTTATGCAAATGAAAGAACACCGCTGCAATTATTCCCTAACCCAACCACATCTCATAGTTTTGTAATGGCTGATGAGCCTATTGAAACCATAGAGGTCTATAATATGACTGGGCAATTGCAGTTTATATTAAATCCCAACAAAACACATGTATTGATTCACAATACGTCACTTACCTCGGGTATGTATGTCCTACATGTCAAGACAAGGTCAAATCATGGCATCCTAAAATGGATCAAGTATTAGATTTACCTCACTAAGTTTTGTTATAGTGCGAACAATTGTATATTTACAGTAGAGCTTTAGGGGTGTCCTAAAAAAGGACTGAGAAATACCCTCATTACCTGATACAGTTGATACTGTCGTAGGGAAAAGTGGATTGTTTCTCTCCCCTTATTTTAGTATAATTCTACGTTTGCATGACCGTATACGTCAATAATAGATCGTTTGAAATCAGCGAAGACTTGACCATAGATCAATTCTTATCGCAACATTTGCCTGACCAACCTCAATTAGGGGTAGCTATTGCATTGAATAATCAAGTGATTCCAAAAGATCGCTGGTCTAGTCAGTCCTTGCAAAACGAAGACAAACTCACCATTATCACAGCCACTCAAGGTGGATAAAAAAACTAGTATGAAATCGAACACAATCCCTCAGAAAGATACGATCACGAGAGAACCATTTCCGGCTTCCAAAAAAATCTATGTTAAAGGTAAATTGCATGATATAGAAGTTGCTATGCGTGAAATATCATTAGAAGATACAACACACAAGCTAACAGGAAAGGTTGAGAAGAACGACCCAGTAACTGTGTATGATACATCGGGCCCTTACACGGATCCGAATGTTTCTATTGATATCAAAAAGGGATTAGACAGATTACGAAGTCAGTGGATATTAGACCGTAATGATGTAAGAGAATTGGATGATATCAGTTCTGATTATGGAAAAGAACGCATGAATGATGCGTCTTTAGATGAACTTCGCTTTCCTAACTTGGCGCACAAACCTCTGAGAGCAAAAAAAGGTCAGAATGTATCTCAAATGCATTATGCTCGTAAAGGAATCATCACCCCTGAAATGGAATACATTGCTATACGTGAAAATCAACGCAGAGACGAATTGATGCAGAATGGCATATTGCTTCACCAACATGCAGGACAATCATTCGGAGCCAATATCCCAAGTGGGTTCATCACACCAGAATTTGTACGTGATGAAGTAGCCAGTGGACGAGCAATCATCCCTTCTAATATCAATCACCCTGAAATGGAACCGATGATCATTGGTCGTAATTTCTTGGTAAAGATCAATGCCAATATTGGTAATTCAGCTGTTACCTCTTCGATCTCTGAGGAAGTTGAGAAAGCCGTTTGGGCTTGTCGTTGGGGTGCAGATACCATCATGGATCTTTCAACGGGTAAAAATATACATGAAACACGTGAGTGGATCATCCGAAATTCACCTGTTCCAATTGGTACCGTTCCTATTTATCAAGCTCTTGAAAAGGTAAATGGAAAAGCTGAAGATTTAACTTGGGAAATTTTCAGAGATACACTGATCGAACAAGCTGAACAAGGGGTCTCCTATTTCACGATACACGCTGGTGTACTATTGCGTTATATTCCATTAACGGCCGACCGAATCACAGGTATAGTATCACGAGGTGGTTCCATTATGGCAAAATGGTGTTTGGCACATCACAAAGAGAGCTTTTTATACACCCATTTTGAAGAGATCTGTGAGATCATGAAGGCCTATGACGTTGCCTTTTCGTTGGGTGATGGTCTTCGACCAGGGTGTTTGGCGGATGCTAATGATGCAGCTCAGTTCTCAGAGCTTGAAACCTTAGGTGAATTGACCAAGATCGCTTGGGAGCATGATGTCCAAGTTATGATCGAAGGGCCCGGTCACGTTCCGATGCAATTGATTAAAGAAAACATGGACAAACAGCTTAGAGATTGTTATGAAGCACCATTCTACACACTTGGGCCACTAACTACAGATATTGCTCCAGGTTATGATCATATCACATCAGCTATTGGTGCGGCACAAATTGGTTGGTACGGCACAGCTATGTTGTGCTATGTAACACCTAAAGAGCATCTGGGTCTACCCAATAAAAAAGATGTGAAAGATGGTGTGATTACGTATAAGATTGCTGCCCACGCAGCCGATTTAGCCAAAGGGCATCCAGGTTCTCAACTTCGTGACAATGCCTTGAGTAAAGCACGTTTTGAATTCCGTTGGAATGATCAGTTCAATTTATCCTTAGATCCGGATACAGCTCGTGAATTCCACGATGAAACCTTACCTGCTGAGGGAGCCAAAATTGCCCATTTCTGCTCAATGTGTGGGCCTAAATTCTGCTCGATGAAAATCACTCAGGAAGTTCGCGAATACGCTGAGAATTTAAAACTAGAAGAGCAAAAAGCTCTCGAGGAAGGCATGGCAGAAAAATCGAAAGAATTTACTGACGGAGGTTCTGAGATTTATATGTGATGGGATACATTTGATAACTATTTACTGTATATGAATAGTATAACTTCGAGATGGATTATTACAACAATTCAATGCTACTTGAAAGTGTGTATTGTATTGACACTGTTCTACTCATCTGTTGAGGCACAGGTTCGTTTTAATATGACCTTTCCAGATTTCTCAATCTTAAATAAAACGAAGAACTCGGAAAAAAATTCAAAGGATAGTGAATTCGCACGAGCGAAAATAGAATTCAAAGAAAGAGAATCCACCTTCGATATCGAGTTTTTAGATCAGAAGGATACGATCATCAAATCCACGAAGACCCTGGAACTGAAACAGGAATCAGAGTGGCTTTCAAATGATGGCGTAGATATTTGTGTGGTTCGATCAAGTGAAACCAATAAACGATTCATTTTAAATTTTATTAGTAGTAATCAATTCAATAATCAGTTTTGGTTGTCCCTTGCTGAAATTCAAGGTTCCAATTATGAAAGAACCGGATCTATCATTCATCTCAAAAATTTTAAAACTAGAGAAACTGAAATTATCAACTTTCTAAGTGCTGATGGTCTATCGATGTATCAATACTATACAAGTTTTGACAATTCTTTAAGTCAAAAGAAATTAAGTATTGCTCGTTCGTATACAGAGGACAGCCTTACGTTATCTTACACCTCACAAAATGCCATTAGCTTTGAAGATCAGAAATGGTTCAGACTGTTTTTCCCATTAGGAAAACCTTATTTCTCAACATTAACACACCGAAATATTAGCCGTAATATCACCTTCGATAATGGTATTTATACCCTTGTCAGTGATTCCGTTCTAAGTAGAAATGCCTTTTATGGATTTTCAACAGGAGAAACAAATGGTTATAATACCTTCAGATTATCTTTATTCACTCCAAGCAATATTGAGATCATTTCTTTTAAAACAAATCGTAAAGGAAGCATTGATTATGTGAAAAATGGCGTCATCTTCCAAGGCAAAAAAGGGATTAATAATATTCTTTACGAACTAAAATTCAAGATCAAAAATACCCCAGCCGAAGAACTCGAAAAAACGAAAATCGAAGTTAAAGAAGTCATCACGCTTCCCAGCAAAAAAGTAAAAATCAGTGTTTGGGATAATCAACAAGAGGATGGTGATATCATTTCCCTCAGTTTAAATGGTGAATGGATCATTCGGAATCTTGAAGTAAAAAAATGCCCTACAACCTTTTACATTGATTTACCTGAAAAAGAAAACTATTTCGTGATGAAAGCGGAAAATCTAGGTCAAGTACCGCCCAATACAGCTGCCTTTCAAATCAGCAGTGGTGACTTTAATAAGCAAATTATTCTAAATTCAGATATGGGCAAAAGTGAAATGGTCGTTTTTAAGACAAATTAAATTGATTTTCACCATTATTTAATTACCATTCGTTAAGCAATATTACAACAGTTTGATTCGTTTTATGAGTAGATATTAATCAACAAACTTTATGCTCAAACACTATGTAATTTATATGGTAGCCATCTCAATCTTTCTAGGGGCTTGTTGTGATAAAGATGAATCCAACATTTATTATTTCAATGAAACAGGCTGCGCGAATCCCTGGGATGGCCAATTTGCCCCAGATAGCTTCTCCACTGCTGGGTACCAACAACAGATCCAACAATTTCTAGAAAGTGAAGGTATCGAAGTTCGTTCAGTCAATTTTGAGATAGATAGTTCAGTTATGATGGTCTGTTATGCCTGCCATTGCACAACCGGTAAGGTTATTATTGCTGATGTTGAATGTGGTCGACACAATACACTTATAGAACTTGGTTTTTTTAAAGAATAACTAATTGACTCTTTCATTATTCCTGATCTATTTCATCTATTTTTACGATAAAATATGAGTGCGTTAGGTAAAGTCTGCCAAATACATAGATATATTTTTCATAGCCGCACATCTAGGATCAAAGTTGGATGATTCTGTAAAAAACAAAACTTGCAAAGTTATTA
>CAXQBA010000338.1:0-3139 GCA_964221885.1 Luminiphilus sp.
TCTTCCGATCTAGCAGATTTCGTAAACTACCTAAAAACTCAAGGTGCTACACAAATCGATTCATTTGTGAATACTACACAAGAAAGATCTTTTGCAATGGCTTTCCGCAAAGGCCATCCAAACTATCCTTACTTCTCTGAGGAAGTAGGAATGGATAAAGATGCTGTAGTTGCTGCTTATACTGCTGCTTCTAAAGCCTGGAACGAAGGTAAAATGGAATCAGCTTTGATTGGTCCTGCTAAAAGCTGGGAAAAATTAGAGTGGAGCCTTTCTCACCTTGAAGCGGGTAATGCTGATCAGGCATCTGTAGATGTTTATGGCATGAACTCTAAAGGAGAAAAAGAATTACTTTATTCTAACATCACAGCAGATTCTTTTAACCTTACTGCCATCAACGCTACTTCTTACCCATACCTACAATTGACTTTGAACAATAGAGATGATCAATACAACACACCTGCTCAGTTGAATTACTGGAGAGTATACGGAGAATTGAACCTTGACGGAGCCATCACCATCGAAGATGAGATCGATATTACTTACGATTCTGTTGCTAATGTTCAAAATGTAGTTATCGACCTAGCAGTATGGAATGTCGGACAGTCTACTATCGATAGCTCAGAAGTTGAATTCATCGTATTGGGATCTGAAACGGCTACAACTGAGGTAAATACTTTGGCTCCTGCTGATTCTCAAAACATTCAAGTGCATATCCCAATGTTAGGTTTGGTGGGTCAGCAAGTGATCATCGCTAAATTGAAAGAGCAAAGCAATGAATCTTCTTTGATCAACAACTGGGGATGGGTAGAAGTGGATGTACCAAGTGTAAATGCCGAAACGCCAAATCAGGATGAGATCATGACTGGAACGGAAGAAGAAGTGGTTTCTAAATTGACCAACTATCCTAATCCTTTCTCTGATGAGACCAGAATTGAATTTGAGATTACGCCGATCACTACAATCGACAATATGGAGATTTTCCCAACTGAGGTAAGCATAGAATTGTACGATACACGTGGTGCATTGATCAAGAAAAACATTCAGGATGCTGAAACCAACAACAGCTACACTTGGAATGGTGCAAATGCTCAAGATTTGGATATGCCTTCTGGAATGTATTTCTGCAGAGTTTTGCCCATCTATGACAACAAAGAACTTAATGCAAAAGCGCAGCAAAAAATCATCAAAATCGTATTGACAAGATAATAAACAAAAAAAGGGCGTCTAACCCACGCCCGCTTTTCTTTGATAAAAATCAAGGAAACCCAAGCCCATACAAAGTAAATTAGATGCAACAAAAGATCATTGATGATCAGTAACTAAAACCACATATTAAGAAAACTAAACCGAAATGAACACCTTAAATCACATCAGTCTCTTGGCGCTTTTTGTTCTGAGTCTTGTCTTTAGCCCAAATAATAAGACAAAGGCCCAGGAAAGTGATCAAAGAACGATCATCACAGCTGTTCCCTTCCTGGGAATTGTGCCTGATGCAAGATCAAGTGCTATGGGAGATGTGGGAATTGCCATTACACCGGATGCCAATTCATTATTTTTCAATGCATCCAATATGGTATTTGCCTCCAAAACATTTGGCTTGTCGGTCACTTATACTTCTTGGCTCAAATCATTAGGTTTGGACGACATCTTTTTGGCCTATCTCTCTGGATACAAAAAGATTGGAGAAGATCAGATGATCGCAGGCGGATTGAGGTATTTTTCATTGGGTAAATTATCATACACTGATGAGATGGGTAACGCCTTACAAAGTGTCAAACCCTATGAGTTGGCTGCAGATATTGCCTATGCAAGAAAACTTGGTAAGCATTTATCTCTTGGCCTTACATTGAAGTATATTCTATCCAATCTTGGATCGGGAACTACTGTAGGGGGTTCTATGGTAAAACCCGCACATGCTTTTGCGACAGACCTATCCTTGACTTATGAAAAAGAATTAAAAATAGCAAAAAAGAAAGCCCAGATCAGAGCCGGTCTTGTCCTCAAGAACATTGGAACTAAAGTTGCATATACCGAAAATGGTGAGCAGGAATTTCTTCCAGCCAACCTAGGATTAGGAACTTGTTTCAAAGTTCATTTAGATGACAGGAACGCTCTGGCACTGGCATTCGATGTGAATAAATTATTGGTTCCAACTCCTGTATCAGCATACTTGACTGATGAACAGGGAAATGTTACCACGAACCCAAATTATGATCTGGATGCAGACGGCATCGCTGATTACAAACAACAATCAATGGTTTCCTCCTTATTCAGTTCATTTACTGATGCACCAGGTGGAATCAATGAGGAGTTGAATGAGATCATGATCTCCAGTGGGTTGGAATATTGGTACAACGATATGTTTGCACTAAGATGTGGGTATTATTATGAGCATCAAAACAAAGGAAACAGACAGTTTTTCTCCATGGGCATCGGCGTAAGATATAAGATATTCAACTTTAATTTTTCTTATATCCTTCCTGCATCAAAAGCACAGACCAATCCCTTGGATAATACATTGAGGTTTTCCATGATATTTGAAATATAAAAAGCCAATGGCTTCAAAGATAGAATAGTTTGTAATTTTATGGTAAGAAAAAGGGCGTGCGATATAGGGAATCAATCGCCCATTTCTTCCTCATCTTCAAACGGGTCTAAAGAGACCTTTAGGATAGAATAGTTTGTATTTTGTAGTAAGAAAAAGGGCGTAAAATCTTTTATGGTGGATCGCCCGATTCTTAAACCAGAACAGACTAAAAGATAGAATAGTTTGTAAATTTGTAGAAAAGAGAAAGGGCCTTTGGGTCCTTTTCTTTTTTATGCAGCCGCTCTCCTCCAGATCAGCAATAAATAGCTGATTGACCCAAAGCAAAATGCAGCAAAAGTAGCCAGTATAACTGCGCCTAAGGTATATTGAAAAAGATTCATTTGAATGGCTTCAATGGAGTTGATTTCAGTAAAGCCAAATTCGGAGGCATTTTCTCCCAAAAACAAGGCTCCGGTAATAAAACTCAGATAAATGATCGGTGGAATCAAAGGAGGAATACTGATATTGGCAGAAAAGAACACAATAGGTACATTTAAACGCAGCATCGCAGCAGTGGGAACAGCACAAGCCAACTGAAAGCCCCCAAGTGGA
>CAXQBA010000339.1:0-2330 GCA_964221885.1 Luminiphilus sp.
ATTTTTATACGTTTGATACCAATGAGATGATCAAAGGTACAGGCTATTTGAATACATTTTGTATGACCACTGAAAAGTATGAATTATATTTTCAACGTAATTAAAGTTAAAACAAAGTAACATGGAAGGAACATTCAGGAAAATGAGCACTTCACATCAACCCATTGTTCAATATACATTAACGATGGGAGACGAAGCGCAATTGATGAATGATCTATTGGGGCATGAAATCACCTTATCATACACTGGACAGATTTTTTGTAAAGATTGTGGTCGAAAAACCAAGAAGTCATTTAATCAGGGTTTTTGTTATCCTTGTTTTATGAATTCTCCGCTATCATCGCCATGTATTATTCATCCTGAAAAGTGTCAGGCTCATCTTGGAATAGGACGAGATATGGAATGGGAAAAAACCTATCATCTATGTCCACAGTTTGTATATTTATCATTGACAGCAGGGGCAAAGGTTGGAATTACACGTGAAGGACAGATACCTACTCGTTGGATCGATCAAGGTGCACGTCAAGCAATAATTATAGCCAAGACTCCGAACCGGTACACTGCTGGAATGATGGAGGTTGCATTAAAGCAACATATAAGTGATAAAACAAGTTGGCAGAAAATGCTAAAGGATGAAGTACAAGATGTAGACCTTGAATTGATTCGCGATCAATTAGTCGTTCATTTGGATGCATCTTTATCTGAGTATCTTGTTCAAGAGCCATTGTATCAATTCAACTATCCAGTACTTGCTTATCCTCAAAAAGTAAAAAGTATCAATTTAGACAAAACACCCATCTTTAAGGGTCGGTTAACGGGTATAAAGGCTCAATATTTGATGTTTGACGAACAATTTGTGATTAATGTGCGAAAGTATGAGGGTTACGAGATGAACATAAATATCCATTGATTCTATGTCCATGAAATTTACTTTTCACTCAACACAATAGCTTATTAATTTTTTGTAACGAGGCTAATGGTTATATTTGTTAAAACTACGTTGATCTTATGCCAAAACAATCAAAAAATTCCACAACTAAGACATCCTTATCCTCTTTTGAATTGATACTGATGGGAGCTGGACTTATACTATTTATTGGATTTGTCCTAATTGGTGGTGAGGACCAAGAAATAGAATCTTCTGAAGCGTCGAATCAGTCTGAACTCTCTTATTATCAATCTGATAGTCTAGCTACTAAAAAGTCAGATAAGGCAACAATTCCATTATCAGTTACATCGATCGATACGATAACTGAGTCAATCCCGAAATCTGAAATGAACCAACCCTATCCATTACTTTTTGTTTGTATTGATAGCATGAAAATGCGTTCCGATCATTCACTTCAATCGGAACAAATATGTGTTTTACGCTTAGGACAGAAGGTATCTAATTTAGGTGAATATTCAGTAGTAGAACGAATTAAAATTTCTTCAGATCGTACGGAAGTGGCACCATGGATAAAGGTAAAAACAACAGACGGAAAGATAGGGTGGGTTTTTGGAGCAGGATTAACTTTTTATCCAACCCAATAAATAACTATTTTATTTACTTTTTTGATTCAAAATACTGGGTCAGTAAGAGCCAAAAGGATGATAATACACAAGGATCTAGATTCATTGCCTACTTTTAGGAATGCGGTGGTTACCATTGGCTCTTTCGATGGTGTGCACCAAGGACATCAACAGATTATACAAAGAATCATCAGTATAGCAAAAGAAGTCAATGGTTGTTCTGTGCTGATCACATTTCATCCTCATCCTCGTTTTGTTCTTGGAAAAGATGAAGATAGCTTAAAATTGATACACACGCTTGAAGAAAAAGCATATCACTTAGATAAGTTGGGTATTGATCATTTGGTTGTTGTACCTTTTTCAATCGATTTTGCAGCTCAAACTCCTGAGGATTATATAGAAAAATTCTTGGTGAAAAAATTCCATCCTAAAGTTATCGTAATAGGATACGATCACAAATTTGGTAAAAACAGAATGGGAAATTTTGAATTACTTGAAAAATACAAAGTTGCTCATTCGTATTCTTTGATTGAAATATCTAAAAAAGATGTATCGAACATCACTGTAAGCTCAACTAAAGTAAGGCAAGCCTTACATCTTGGTAATGTAGATAAAGCATGGCAGTTGCTTGGGCATCCCTTTATGTTATCAGGAATGGTTGTAAAAGGACAACAGATCGGCTCGACGATCGGGTTCCCTACGGCAAACATTAAACTTACAGATCCTAATAAGTTAGTACCACCTGATGGTATCTATGCTGTTAGGATTTCGATAGATCTGGTAACCTATGATGGAATGATGTATATTGGACATAGACC
>CAXQBA010000340.1:0-4161 GCA_964221885.1 Luminiphilus sp.
TGATTATGCAACCTTAAAATATATTTAATTTCACTAAAAATCAATAATTGAAAGTGTTTATATTTATTTTGGTAGGAGCAAATGATATATTATTACTATTGCATTCATGCGAGCACTAACCATTTTACTTTATCTCTTAATTATATCCCCCATATTGGGACTTCTGGTTTCTCCCAAATATAGGCCTTTGAAACTATCTTTTTTTGGAATTCTTATCATTATTTGGTTCTTGTTCCGTTCTGTATCTTCACCGTCAAAGGTATTTTCCTATATACCTTCACATAGTCCGATCGTGATCGAATGGACGAATGGTATGAACGTTTGGAATCATATTGCATCGGATAGTTCGAAGTGGTTTTATGATGGATTTGGAACCTGGGATACTTGGTTGCATTCTGTTAATTCAACATTGCGTTACCGATCTTTTGTAAGTGCCTTACTCGTGTGTGGTGCAAGTGATCTTCAATGGATCCATTTGATGCAATTGGATAACGATCCTATCTTCTCTGACGATATTTCATCAATTGTTAAAGAGACGACAACATACAAAGGAAATGATATATATACGCTTGAAGGGTTAGATAATGAACCTGTATTTGCCTTAAATCAAGAGGATTATTGGATCTTTTCATCAAAATCTATTGCATTAGAACTGACCATTGAGGCCTTGCAAAGCGATGATCGCATACTCGCAAGCTCACCGAACTTTATATCGCATTCAAAAACTAATAAAACGGGTCTTGGTGTTTATCTGCAACCTGCTAAATGGAATGAACTTCTAGGTCTTTTTCATCCGAATATTACATTTCCTGATCCAAACTCAAGCCCCAATTGGATCTATGTAAACTTGGATACTTCTGAAGAAAGTGCGGATTTGCATTTTGATATATATAGCGATTTCCATTCATTTTCAGACGATAAATTCTTTTCCTCTGATGTTTTTTCACTCTTAACCAATGATATAGCTAGTTTTTATTACAAAACTATTAATAAACAATTTGAACCATCTTTTGCAGAGTATGGTCTTCTGTTACAACGACAACCGGTCAATGCCTCATCTTTTTATGAAACAGATCGATTGGCATTACTGAAGATAACAGATTCCATTGTTTGCAAGACAGATTTTGAAGATCGATCAGCCACGGGTATGTATCTAAATTTTGAGATTCATTACCTAGAGGATACGCTGTCTCTTTTTGATGGTCTCGATGCTTTGTCTGCTAGTTGTTGGATTCGATTAAATGACTACGCTCTTTTTTCAGCTACGGACCGTGGGTTAAAAAAATGGATCGATCTTTACATGACGGGACAATTGCTGCAGGAAGATCGTTTGTTTTATGAGCGTGTGTTTGGTCAAGATACTCTTACATTACCCATTCTTTATGCTGATCTAAAAGATATTCAACCATATGTACTTGCTATTTTGGGTCGACCTTTGCCTTATGTATCTGATTATTTGAATGAGTGCCTTCGATCATGGAGTACAGTTCATATGATAAATGGAAGGGCTAATGAGTCTTCGGGCAAAGGTGTTATTTCAAGAAAGAAGCAAACAAATAGATCTCGTATCATGACTTCTTGGACCTTCTATGCAGGTACGAATATTTCTTACGGACCTTATATTGCTATTAGTGAGTCAGGTGATCAGTCCAATGAGGTTTTTATACAAGATGAATCTGGGTTTGTTTATTGTTTGGATAATAATGGCCAAGAGCTATTTGATACAACACTACGGTTTGAAAATAAATTAGTTGGTTTGATTCATAAGTCAGATTTCTTTGGAACCGGTCAATCCTTTTATCTTATGACAACAGAATATGGTTTACGTGTCGTTTCTGGATCTGGGAAAATAGCTAAATCATTGAATTTCGTTGCTCGCACTCGATCTGGTATTCAGGTTTTCAATATAGCTGGCGACTCCTATCTATTTGTACCATGTGAAAATGGATATGTGTATGCATATGACAATTATTTCAGACCTGTAGGTATTTGGGCTAGAAATAGAATAGGCCCACCACCGATTCACCTTTATTCCACCTCAGATATCGTTAATAAAGGTGTTGTATGCGTAAGTCAAGATGGGGCAATCAATCAATTTTCGTTGGATGGACAACGTATAAATAAGTTCGACACAGGCCAAGATTCATTAATTTACTTGGATTATGATCCTCTAATCGATCGACTGGTAGGGCAGAATAGTGAGGGAACATTAACGGTTCTTAATAATCAAGGACAATTTTTTAAATTATCGTATCCTTCATTTTCAGAAAGCAATAGCACTTCCTTTCTGTATACAGACTGTTTTGGTGATTCAAGGAAAGATTACATACGTCTGATCAATAACAAAGAGATCCTTTCGCAATATTATTCAAAAGAGGGAGGTGTTGATCAGTTTAAAACAGCTTCGAGAAATAAAACACCAACAATCCATGATCTTAAAGTCATTGAAAATTCGGTATCGGATTGGAAATTTGTAGGATATGATACGATTGACCAAAAAATACACTTTTTTAATAATACCTGTCAACTAGAAAAAGAAGTTAGTCTTTTAGGTCAGGCACCAATAGCAATTTTATCAAATTCTGAAGTAAAACTACGACCTCAAAAGGAGGCATCATTTTTCATAATCACTAAGTATGGAAATAAATTGACAACCTATCTAATGGGTGAGGATTGACCAATTATATCAAAAGCGGAATTCATCCTCTATAACAGGTTCTTTTTCTTTAGTCATAAATGCGCCAATCATCTGAATCAATGTATTTTGTAGGTCATTGATGGCCATTTTGTTATCGGAATTCAGCGTGATCGATAATTCACTTTCGGTACATATATTATCAGCTCTTTTTTGGGTTATTTGAATAGCATTTAATGTGTTTTTGATCGGACTCAACATACTACTCAAATCACCAGCAACCAATCTGTTCCAAAATGATTCTAAACTTTTGATCAAATTAATGATATCCAGTTTCGTATAAAACGTATGATCCAGCATATTTTCCCACTGTTTTTTTGAGAATTGATCTTTTTTCTTAAATGGTTTATTTGAGAAAATAAGCGTTGAATCATTAGATAACATAACAATTCCTTTCGTTTTGCGAATATATAGAGAGCCTAGTTCATTTCCTTCTAATTCAGGGATATCGAATCGCTCTTCGTCAATTTTTCGGATCAGTCCGAGTCGTTCAACAATAGAAAGTATGGCAGATGTATTGGCTTCATTACCATAGTCAGCTAACAAAGTGATCATTGGAATGAGGCGGTTCTTGTATCCAATAACCTCATCATAGTCATCCGTCTGTTCATTATATTTATAATCCGTATATGCTATGCTTCGCATAGCAAGATCGTAAACTGATAGGCTGAAATGTCCCTTCCAAAGATCAAATATATCTTCTTCATCAATGAAAATGGCAAATAAATCAAGAAATTGATCCATGATCTCACCCATTGGCTCACTTTTAAGAAGTGTACTAAAAGACGAATATTGTTCGGTTAAGTAGGATTCAATATCAACAGAAAATTGACTGAAGAAAATATTAGTGCTACCTTTGATGAATTTTTGTATCTTTTTTTGATTTGGACTAGGGACACTTCTTGTTTGAGACGGAAATGCATCTTTATTCCAGTAAAATCGAGTGCGGAGTGAAAGTTTATGATCATCGACTAAATATTCTGAAAATAATTGTCTGTCTAGATATTGCTTTTTTAATCCGTCCAACATGAAAGATAACTCCTTAGGAAACGATTTATAATCAATGGGCCATTGATTATTATTGACCCAAACTGAAAAGTAACTGTTCTTACTATTATGCTGAAAGTTTGGATGTTGATCTACAGAGACCCATTTTTTGGGGTTGTAGAATTGATTTGCATAATTGATCAATTGGCTATTTGATTCGAGGCTATTGGATGCTTCGTTATCAGAGGATGCAAAGCTAGAAATGATCAGACGATCTTTATTCCAATTAAACATGAATCCATTGTAGAAACATTGAAGACTATTAGAGCCTGGGATAGTACGACGAACCAATGAAGTGGGGATTAAACTATCGAGAAAACTTCGTAAATTATCGATATCAAATGTTGGAATAACCATATTGATGATATAGGTAACTGATTCATTCTTTCCAACATTATCTTTTGAAGATCGGAAGAGCG
>CAXQBA010000341.1:0-10379 GCA_964221885.1 Luminiphilus sp.
CTTTTCAAACTGTTTTTACAGCATGGGAACCTAAATCTCATGAGATTCCTTCCTTCGACTTTCAATACACTCAAAACAACCAAAAGGCTGTTACGCTTAAGTCAAAGACATATAGATTACAGGTAAAAGCTCCAAACATCAGTGGAGATTCATTATTTCTGGTAGATATTAAACCTATCATTGTTGAAAAGAAATATATAAGTGACTATTTACTTGAAATTTTCACTCATCCTATTACAATTGTTCTGATAAGTATTGGGCTCATTGTAGGGCTCATTGGCCTGATCTTACGAATGCGTAAAAAAGCATCATTGCATGGACAAAGTCCAGAAGAAATGGCTATAAGCATGCTTGAATCATTGCGATCGAGTTCACTTATTCAAGATGGTCAGTATAAAGCGTACCACACTCAGGTTTCCTTTATCACAAGGCAATATATAAATCAACGTTTTGGTATTCGAACCCTGGAAGTTCCTACACCCATTTTTGTACACGACCTATCCGAACATTCACTAACAGATCCAGAGTTGTTTGATGAGCTATCTCTTGTCCTGAAACATGCGGACCTGATTAAGTTTGCCAAAGCCTCACCTCTTGAACTGGCCAATCAAAAAGCCATTGATACTCCATTAGCATTCATCCGTTCCACGCAGCAGCGGATTATAGAAAGTGAGCAAACTATTAATAACAAAAAAAAGGAGGACGATGCTTAACTTTGAATTCGGTTCTCCATGGTGGCTAGCTGCTTTAGCTATATTACCTCTATTGATTTGGTGGCAATTTCGCGCTAAAGGGTCAGATCGAGCTTCAATCTTTTTTTCGAATACAAAAGGATTCGGGCAACAAAAAAGTTGGAAAGTCACTTGGCTTTTTCTTCTTCCATTACTGGAGATAATAGCGGTATTATGTATTATTTTAGGTTTAGCAAGACCCCGTAATGTTCTTAGTACAGAAAATATCAAAACTGAAGGTATTGATATTGTTCTAGCGATAGATGTATCTACCTCCATGCTTGCTAGAGACTTCAAACCTGACCGTCTTGAGGCTTCTAAAGAAGTAGCCGTTGAGTTTATAAGAAAACGTAAGAATGACCGAATTGGATTAGTGGTTTTTGCTGGTGAGAGTTATACGCAATGTCCTCTAACCACAGATCATGCTATTTTGATCAATTTCCTTCAAGAATTAAGTTGCGGCCAAATAGAAAATGGAACAGCGATCGGAATGGGCCTAGCTAATTCTGTCAAACGCTTAGCCGATAGCGATACAAAAAGTAAAGTAGCGATCCTATTAACTGATGGTGTCAACAATACAGGTCACACTCAACCATTACAGGCAGCAGGTGCGGCTAAAAAACTAAATGTAAAGGTATATACTATAGGTGTTGGTACGCAGGGGCTCGCTAGTACTCCTACAAATCAATTACCAGACGGTACCTTTATTTATGGTTGGGCCCCTGTTGAGATCGATGAAGATCTATTAAAAGAAATTGCCGATGAAACAGACGGTGACTATTTTCGAGCAAGGGATATTGACGAACTAAAAGATATATACGATCAAATTGACAAACTTGAAACCACTGAAATCGAATCAACGACAATCAAGCGATATAAAGATCTGTTTTATTATTTTCTGATTTCGGCTATTATTTGCTTAACAGTCCGATTTATACTAGAACATACCCTTTTCAAAACCATCATCTAACGTATGCATTTTAAATTTATTTCCTATTTCTATCTGGTTGGATTGGTCGTGTTTTTAGCAACACTGTTCTGGCTCTTTATGCGCCAGAAGAGAAAAAGAAGAGCGTTATTTGCAGATCAAGTTGGTCTAAAGCGACTAGCACCACAGTTGAGTACTAGGAAGCATTACCTTAAATTTTACCTATTTGCACTTGGTTTGTTATGTATTATCCTAGCTCTTGCTAACCCACAAGCAGGTAAAAGAACAACACCTGTTGAACGAACAGGAATCGATCTATTCATTGCTCTAGACATCTCAAAGAGCATGCTTGCTCAAGATCTAAAACCTGATAGAATGGTAAAAGCTAAACAATTAGCTCAAAATATTATTGATCGTTCAAATGGTGATCGAATTGGTTTGATCCTTTTTGCTGGACAAGCATTTGTCCAAATGCCACTGACTGTTGATTATGCAGCCGCAAGTATGTTCATCCGTTCTGCCTCCCCAAAAATTGAGATCACGCAAGGCACTGCTATTGAAAAAGCGATCGATTTAGTTCGAACAAACACCGAGTTGCAAGAAAAGAAAAAAGAACGAGCACTAGTTATCATCACTGATGGAGAAAACCATGAACAAACGGCTATTGAAGCCGCAAAAGAAGCGAAAGAAAAAGGCGTTTCTACATATATTATCGTTACAGCCACTAAACAAGGTGCTCCGATCCCAGAAATTGTAGGTGGTATGAAACAATATAAGATGGATAATTCAGGTCAGATCGTACAGAGCAAGCCCAACATGGCATTATTAAATGATATTGCAAGTGCCGGTGGTGGTGAGGTTTTCACCTCTCAATCTGCTGATGTAACAGCAAGTAAATTGATCCGAAGCCTTTCAGGAATTGAAAAGTCCTCATTTGAGAAACACGAACTCGATCTTTTTATTAGTTATTATCAGTACCCTTTGGGAATCGCTTTAGTATTATTCCTATTCTTTTACTTTATTGGGAATCAGAAAAGTCCTTGGTTACCAGAAAATTAACGTTGAGACACATCGACATCAAGTATGTCTTGTTCACATATTAAAATCTGATCTTTTGAGAGAAATATATCCCCAGGTAACTCTCCGATCAGAATATGAGAAGCATTTTGATTCATAACCGTATGTAAATCTTTAAATCGATGCCTATTCTTTTCAAGATTGCGTATCATATCAAAACTAACTTTACCAGCGATAGCTAAGACCATATTTTTTGTGTCTGTGATAGTACGTGCTTTGGAATTATAAATATACTCCAAGGTTCTTTTTCGAATATTACGATCTTCGTCATTCAGTAATGATATGATTTCCTTATTGGAAGGCTCGAATCTCAATTCAGCAAATGTAAAATAGGGCAACAACTGTCTCATCTGTTCTTCCTTCGATTTTTGTATAATCCCTAAATTAACTTGCTTTTCCAAGATAGAAATAGCCAGCGATGAGGTGTCTTGTTGAAAAACAACGGTTCGCAAATCTAGATTCTTACTTGAATACCATTTCAGTTCTCTGAATGAAAGTACATTATTCTGTATAGAAATACTTTGCAAGCCAATGGTCAAGAATGACTCTGGAATTTTAGATATTGAATTGGACGATAGATCGATAAAACGAAGAGTTGGCAGTCCGTTCCACGGATAATCAATATCCTTGATCTGATTTTGAGAGAGATCCAAAGAGACTAATTCACTAATCAGATTTAATCCATAAGGAATTGATTTCATATTAAGACCCGACAGATCAAGATGCTTGACACCAGAAAGTTGCTTTGTAACGAGTTTCTGAAAAATAAGATACCATTGGTCTGTAGGAAGATAATCGATGATATGTGCTAAATCGTCTTTAGCCCAAAAGATCGTATCTCTAATGATCAATAATGCTTGAGCTAGTATAAAAAGTTTCTCTGATTGGTGGGTTGGATCGTACCAGATAGATGGATTTAGCCGAAATAGCCTTCCATTGTCGTCAAACTGAATTAATATATCAGAGGTTGGCTTGTATCTATCGACTTGATTAAAAAAATAAATATCATGGCCCCCATGATAACTTAATAAAGAGAAAATAAGATCGTAACAAAGAACATACAATGAATTTTTTGTCTGTCCCTTCATTAGTTCTTTGATCAATTGAAGATGAACAGAATCGTTCGTATTCAGTAAGGTAAGAATCGACTGAATCTTGGGGTCAAAATTATTCATGCCTTAATTTTTTGAAGACAATCCCACATCAGATTTGATGTTTTAGCCCATGTGAATCTTGATTTTTCCACTTCACAAGCAACACGTAGCCGTTCGTACAAAGACGTATCGCCAGTAATTGTTATCATAGCATCTCTTATTTGTTCAATTGATTTTGGATCGATAAGTATACCTGCTTTACCTGCCACTTCAGGCATAGAACTCGTATTAGAACATATAGCAGGTACATGACAATTTTGAGCTTCTAGTATCGGAATACCAAATCCTTCAAAAAGTGAAACATATGCCAAGGCATACGCAGCACCCAATATCTTCCCAAGGCGCTCATCCTCAACATAACCAAGAACTTGAATGTCATCCGAATGATTAATTTCATTGACCCAATCATGTAATTGTTGACTTTTACCAGTGGCTCCTCCAGCCAAAATCAGTTTCATAGTAGAACCTGTCTCAGTCTTAAATTGATCAAAGGCCGTTATAAGCCGAGCAAGATTTTTACGTTCATTTACTGAACCAATATATATAAAGTATGGACATCCATCTGTCAATTCAGCACGTATCTGGCGAACCTCACTTGAAGATAGTGGTTTGTACTGTTCAGAAGAACCATTATACACAACATCTATCTTAGCTTCTGAAATAGCATACGTATCCATAATATCTCTTTTGGAATACTCAGATACTGTTGCGATTCGTTCGGCATTTTCACAATACTTAGGTACATAATAGGAATAAAATTTCCTAGCTGAATAATAGATGTGTCTTGGAAAATGATACCAAGCAATATCATGAAGAACATATAAGGTAGGCACACCTGTTGATGCAGATGAAAAGCCATCCGTTGAAACAAACAGATCAGCCTTAACTTTTTTCAAATAAGCTGGTATTTTCCACTCATACCACAGATAAAAAAGAATTGGATGGCGAGCTTTGGGCCCTAAAACAACTCCTTTCACATTGTCTGAGAATATAAAGGATGAATCAAACGGACGATCAAAAAGAAAGATAAATTCATGTTCAGGATGATCTGTAACCCATCGTTTCATTACATGATAGGTAAACCACCCCATACCTTCTAACTTGTCTTTTAGTAAGTATCTTGTATTTACAACGATTCTCATAGTAAATTGATCGCTTCTTCAATTGTATTTACAGGCAAGTTACATGTAAAATCTTTACATACTATAAATTGATTCCTCTCTCCTACTGACGATTTTATCAATGTATTGAATAGAGGCATAGCATATAGTTTTATTAAACTCTCGTGATTATCTTGTCCCATTATATGTATAGAATTCACTGAAAAAGTTAAACTGTAAATACAATCTGCCCAATTTGAAAATGAAAGTGGATATTTTAAAATGGTATCTTTAATCGATAAAATAGCTTGTATAGCTAGTTCTCTAAAATCATTCCTTTCATACATAATTGACATACGGAGCATATTTTTGAACATTACTGATGCTCCGCATGGAACTGTAGCATCATAAATTGTTTTATTCCTCAATAATAACTCATTCTCCTGATTTATAAAGAACATAGAATCATTGGGATCCCAAAAAAGTTGAATCGCTTTATCACACAAATTTACAGCTTTTAAGCCATAATTATTGAAAAGCACAGAATCTGCTTCCAAGTATGCAGCAATCAGCCATGCGTAATCATCCAATAATGCAGGAACTTTAGCTTCTCCTTCATAGTATACATGATATAACTCATCAGAAGAAATAAATGATTTTTCGATTGCTACAATCATCTCCTTTATCAGTGCCAACAAAGAAGGATCACCAAATGATTTATACCCTTTCACCAAAGAGATCAATACCATACAATTCCAATCAAGAACCTTTTTATGATCGGTCAACGGCCTCTTTCTTTTTTCTCGTTCACTAAAAAGCAACTCTTTAGCCTTGTTCAAACGTTCTGTAATTTCCTTGTCTATTTCATAGAGCTTATTTGAATGCATAGCGTGATTACGATGCAATATATTCTTCCCTTCCCAGTTTCCGTTTGGTCGAATATTGAACTCTTTTTTGAACATTGGAGATAGTTTTCCAAGTACAGAATCCACTTCTGACTCATCCCAAACGTAAAACTTTCCTTCTTCCCCTTCTGAATCAGCATCAATAGCTGCGTTAAACAGACCATCATCATACATTTCTCTTTTCAGCCATGTCAAGGTAGAATAGAACGTATCCTTATATGATCGATCTAACGTGATTTTATAAACGTCAGCCAAAATACTCAGGAGCATTGCATTATCATATAACATTTTCTCAAAGTGAGGAATCATCCATTCTTCATCGACTGTATAACGTGCAAACCCTCCACCTAAATGATCGTGTATACCACCACAAATAATCTTATTCAATGTCAATTTTACGTGGTCTAAGGACGTCTTGTCATCAAAAGCTAAATGATAATTTACTAAGAACCGTAAAGGGGCCACAGTTGGAAACTTGGGTTGCGCATTAAAGCCCCCATTCGTGTTGTCAAATGATTTAGTTAATTGTTGAAATATCCCGTGTAACACATATACATTGACTTCTTCTTCAAACTGGTCTATATCGATTTGATTTGACTTAATAGGTAACGAATGATCGGTCAAATAGGTAATTAATTCATCCGCCTGTTTCTCAATAGATGATCTATTTGATGTGAAATGTTTACGCAAACTGACCAGTACATCCATCCAGGAAGGTCGTCCATATTGAGATGTAGGTGGAAAATAAGTACCTGCGAAAAAAGGGCGTTGATCAGGCAAAAGAAAACAATTCAACGGCCATCCCCCTGAACCATTATTTAATGCAAGTAACGCATCCATATAAAACGCATCAATATCTGGGCGCTCTTCCTTATCAACTTTGATACAGATAAAATGATCGTTCATGAACTCAGCAACCTGTTCATTCTCAAACGACTCCCGTTCCATCACATGACACCAATGGCATGTTGAATAACCAATACTTACTAGTATCAACTTATCTTCATCTTTTGCTTTTGCCAAAGCCTCATCCGACCATGGATACCAGTGCACTGGATTAGCAGCGTGTTGCTTAAGATAAAGACTCTTCTCGTGGATCAGACGATTATACGATTCAGACATATAAAATCAATGATTGTTTATATTGCCAATGACCTGTAACATATTTCAACATAATGAAACAGCTACTGAAATTAATGGGACACAAAAGATGTTGAATAGATAGAATGGTTTATTAGCTATCCATATAAACGAAAATATAGAATACTTGGTTGTTAATTTATAGAATAGTCTAACGAATATCAAGTATAAAAAAAAGAGCTACAGATTGTAGCTCTTTTTTAATTTTATTCAGTTATGATTACTTGATCATCTAACATCGCTTGTTTCTCTTCCATCTTCTCTTTGTCAGCTACAAGCAATTGTTTGTAATGCTTCATACCTGTACCAGCAGGTATTTTCTTTCCAACAATAACATTATCTTTTAAGCCATCTAGTGTGTCTCTTGAAGCAGAGATAGAGGCTGTGCTTAGAACTTTTGTTGTCTCCTGGAATGAAGCAGCAGATATCCATGATTTAGTACCCAACGACGCTTTAGTGATTCCCATCAAAACAGGCTTAGCCGTTGCTGTTACAGCATATCGTGCTTTAAGAGCTTTACCACCATTACGTTTTAGGAAGGCTTTTTCATCGTCGAACTGACGTTCTGTGATCAACTCACCTTTCTTAAATTTCGTTGAGTCCCCATTGTCCTCTACGATCATCATGTCAAATATATGCTCATTCTCTTCTAAGAACTCGATCTTAGAGACTGTTTCGTTTTCTAAGAATCTAGTATCCCCAGCATCCTTGATGATCACCTTACGCATCATTTGACGCACGATAACCTCAAGGTGTTTGTCATTGATGGTAATACCCTGTGCACGGTAAACTTCCTGAACACCTTGTACCAAATGCTCTTGAACTGCAAAGGAACCTTTTATGGATAAAATATCATGCGGTGCAATACTACCATTTGATAATTGATTTCCAGCGCGTACAAAATCACCTTCCTGAACAAGAATATGTTTAGAAAGACCGATCATGTATTTGATAGATTTACCATCTTTAGATGTAACAATACATTCTCTGTTACCACGTTTGATACGACCGAATGATACAACACCATCAATTTCAGAAACAACCGCTGGATTTGATGGCTTTCTGGCTTCGAACAACTCAGTTACACGAGGAAGACCACCAGTAATATCCTGAATCTTGCCCATGACCCTTGGAATCTTAACTAATGTAAGACCTTGATTCACTTTTTGGCCATCCGTTACATTAATATTAGACCCTACCGGCACATTGTATGAACGAAGAACTTCCCCATCTTTATCCAATACACGGATAGCAGGTATCTTCTTTTTGTTTTTAGATTCAATGATCACAATCTGCTCGTGTCCTGTCTGTTCATCTCTTTCCGTACGATAAGTAACCCCTTCGATGATATTTTCAAATTCAATTTGACCATTGAATTCAGAAATGATCGATGCGTTATAAGCATCCCACTCACAAATCTTATCATCTTTAGCGATCATATCTCCATCTTTGATGAATAGTGATGATCCATACATGATGTGATTGGTCGATAACACACGACCCGTCTCATCCAAAATCTTCATTTCACCAGAACGAGAGATAACAATAGGCACTTCCTCACCTTTTTCTGCATCGTCGAACATAACAGTACGCACACCATCAAACTCAACCTTACCTTCAAATTTTGATATGAGGCTTGATTCTTCTGATTGGTACGATGCAATACCACCCACGTGGAACGTACGTAACGTAAGCTGGGTACCTGGCTCACCAATTGACTGAGCCGCAATAATACCAACGGAATCACCTTTTTCTGCCAAACGGCCTGTGGCTAAATTTTTTCCATAACATTTGACACAAACACCACGTTTGGCTTCACATGTTAGAACAGAACGAACTTTCACAGAGGAAACACCTGCTTCCTCAATTCGCTTAGCTAGTTTAGGTGTGATCAATTCATCATTTGAAACAATCACCTCACCTGTTTTGGGATCATGTACATCATCCAACAAGTAACGTCCTTCTATACGTTCGCTTAACGGCTGAATTACCTTATCGTTTTCAATCAGATCAGATCGCTCAATACCTCTTAGAGTACCACAATCTTCTTCATTGATTACAACATCCTGAGCTACATCAACAAGACGTCTTGTCAAATAACCCGCATCAGCTGTTTTCAGTGCCGTATCAGCTAAACCTTTACGTGCACCGTGAGTAGAGATAAAGTATTCAAGTACTGATAATCCATTCACAAAATTAGAAAGGATCGGGTTCTCAATAATAGCTCCACCAGTGTCTCCTGACTTCCTTGGTTTAGCCATCAATCCCCTCAATCCACAAAGCTGCTTAATTTGCTGCTTAGAACCACGAGCACCTGAATCTAACATCATGTATACAGAATTGAACCCTTGCTTGTGGTCCGCCATTTCCTGCATTAGATTATTCGTGATCTGATTATCCGCCTGAGTCCACTCATCGATGATCTGGTTATAACGTTCGTTGTTAGTAATCAGACCCATATTATAGTTATTCCAGACTTCGTCTACTTCATCATGGGCTACTTCTAGACGTTTGGTGCGAATAGAAGGAGTGATCAGATCTGGCAAATTAAATGATAATCCACCACGATAAGACCAATAGAATCCCATGTCCTTGATATCATCCAAGAATGTAGCCGTCGTACTGATATTGGTACGTTTCAAAATATTTGAAATAACCTTCTTAAGGTTTCTCTTTGATAAAACACTATTTACAAAAGGAACACTACTTGGCACTTTTTCATTGAAAATAACACGCCCTACGGTCGTTTCAAGGAGGTTGTTAACCAACTCTCCGTTCTCGTCCTCAGATTTAACACGAACTTTGATCGAAGCGTGAAGATCTACATTTTGCTCATTGTAAGCAATAATAACCTCTTCTGACGAATAGAATGATTTACCTTCTCCTTTCACAACAACATCATCCATTGTTCTACGCTCTTTGGTCAAGTAGTATAACCCAAGAACCATATCCTGAGATGGTAGTGTAATTGGTGAACCATTCTGTGGATTCAGCATATTATGAGAAGAAAGCATCAACATCTGAGCTTCCAAAATAGCCGCGTTACCTAAAGGTACGTGCACCGCCATCTGGTCACCATCAAAATCCGCATTGAATGCTGAACATACTAATGGATGTAATTGTATCGCCTTACCCTCAATCAATGTAGGCTGGAACGCCTGAATCGATAAACGGTGAAGGGTCGGGGCTCTATTAAGTAGAACAGGATGTCCTTTCAATACATTTTCTAAAATATCCCAGATCACCTCATCTTTTCTATCCACTAATTTCTTAGCTGAATTAACCGTCTTAACAATTCCTCTTTCAATCAACTTTCGGATCACAATCGGCTTGAATAATTCAGC
>CAXQBA010000342.1:0-2852 GCA_964221885.1 Luminiphilus sp.
GTTTTTACTACATTAGGTTCCAACTTTTAAATCAAATTTCCATGGAAGTATTAGGAACAATATTAGGTGTGCTAGTTGGATTTTTTATTTCGTATTTCTTTTATAGAAGGTCAACTAAAGAGCTTGAAAAACAAGCAAATAGATTAAAATTAGCTTTTAAAATTTTGCAGCTGGACCAGAATCAACCTCGTATGTGTTATAATAATACAAATAGGACTCCGTCTGATGGAAGTGTGATACATTTTCTAGATGGTTATCCAAATGGAAACTATACCATCACTCCACAGGATTCTACTCAGATTAATAATTCAGAATTAATTAATACATTAAACCCAGGTCTTTATAATATCCAAAAAAATTATTTGGACGGAAGCACAGAACAGGTCATGATTTTAAAGGAAAATGAATAATCAATTTATATATATAGTTGTAATAACCACTTGCTCATGGCTTAGTTCGTATGGACAATATACCCAGGTTCCTGATAACGTATTCGAACAGCACCTAATAGACCAAGGGATAGATACTGAGGGAATATTGGACGGACAAGTATTAACGGATGACATAGCTAATGTAATCACATTGAATGTAAGTCCCGAATCCCAAGAATTTCCCTTAATTCAGGACCTAACGGGTATAGAAGATTTTACAGATTTGTAGTTTTTTGTGTTCAGTAGTAATGCTGTAGAAGAGGTAGATTTAAGTCAGAATTTTAATTTGAAAACACTTGTTTGTAATGAAAATAATCTTCAAAATTTAGATGTTTCAGGTAATGTGCTTTTAGAAACACTGAATGCTTCCAATTGTCCAATCGGGGTATGTGAGCAAGAAAACACGTTTTCTGTTTTAAACCTAAGTAATAATACCAATTTGAAAAGTCTTGTTATTGGATTTAACAATTATCTACAGGTTATTGATTTAAGTAATAACCCTATGTTAGAGGGTGGTGTTTTTGTTGAAAACCCAGAGTTAACAACTCTAAATGTTAAAAACGGAAATAATGAGAACTTACAAAATCTTAATGTTCTTGATAACATAAATCTAACTTGCATCACAGTAGATGACCCTCTAGCAGCAACTCAAGGAGATACATACCCATATGACCAATGGAATATTCAGGAAGGGATTGTTTTCAGTGAAGATTGTTCCCTTGGTATTGAAGAAGCTATATCTGTAATGTTTACAATATTCCCAAACCCAACAAAAGACCTTCTAACCATCCAAAACCAAATTGATTTTGATATAGATGGTGTAGTTCTGTATGATACGCTTGGAAGAAAGGTTATGGAGTACTCAGAAGCAACTGAATCAATAGATGTATCCAATTTAACTGCTGGAATATACTTCATTCACATAACAACAGACAGAGGAATAGTGACCAAAAAAGTCATTAAGGAATAGTTAAACCTGTATAAATAAAGGGTTTGGGCGCAGTTCAGAGCTCTCGTCCAGACCGCAACTAAGAAGTTGTGTTGTCCCGCTAAAGCGGGAAAGTGGTTTAGAAATAGACCAATGAGAAGCTTGTCCGTTTGGATGGGCTTTTTTTGTTTATAGCCACGCTGACTATGTGACTAAGCTTTAGCCGTCAAGGAGCGGGGTAGATTAAATTTAAAGGTAGTGCCTTTGCCCACCTCTGACTCAAACCAGATTTTTCCGCCGTAGTTTTCGACGATTTTTTTGACAATCGACATCCCCACACCATTGGAGTCCTTATTATTGTTGAGTTTTTGGAAGATTTCAAATACACGATGTTCGGCGTCTTTAGGAATACCGATACCGTTGTCTTTTATGTGGAATTCGTAAAAACCAAAAATAACACCGCAGCTGACTGTTACCTGAGATTTGCGCTCGGTATCGCGGTATTTACAAGCGTTATCGAGTATATTTTGGAAGACTTGAATCACTTTAGTGTCATTTATAACCAGACTCGGTAATGTTCCACTAATGTCTATTGTGGTTTCCGGATAACTTTGTTTGAGTTCAGTAATTAAATGATGAACCAGCTCATTTAAATCTACCTTGGATTCCGTACTCGACTTGCGCTTTAATTCCGAATACCGCAGGGTGTCTGAAATAATTTTATCCATTTTCAAAAGGGCCTCATCCACAATCTCGAGATAGGATTGACTCATCTCATCTAGGCGATCTATATTGTCTTCCTTCAGCCAGCTCATGGCTGCCGAAATAGACCTTAGTGGCGTTTTTAAATCATGAGACACCACGTGGGCGTAGTTGCTGAGCTCGTCATTACTTTCTCTGAGATCCGTGATGAGTTCTTCACGAAGTTTCTCGAGTTCTTTGAGCTTTGAGATATCCAAATGGATCCCGATCGAGCCAATGACATTGCCCTTGATGTCTCTGTTGGGCCCCCCGCTAATGAGCATATGACGAACATCTCTTTCTTTAGTTAAAAATTCAATTTCATAGATGCTCGACTCTCCTTCTATACGACTGGCATTCATTTTTTTAATGCGTTCAGATTCTTGCTTTGTAACCAGTATTTCGTGACCAATTTTACCAATGAGCTCATCTTCTTTGTAGTTGGTCATTTTTAAAAAGGCCTTATTAGCGGTCAAGATGCGGTCGTCATTATCCACTTCAAGAAGCCCAATTTCCATATTGGCGATAATGTTCATGTACTTCTCGCGCTCGTAATTGAGGTTTTCATAAAAGCGTGTTTCTATGGTGTTATCTGCATAAGCCCAAAGATTACCGATAAATTCGCCTTCTTGATAGACCGGGGCGTAGTGGCGGGTTACCGAGCGACCGTCTCGGAGTTTTAAAGTATCATCGGTGACGATCTGTCTGTTTTTGATGATCTCAATAGTGCGCTCTGCAAAGTGCTCCGATTC
>CAXQBA010000343.1:0-3017 GCA_964221885.1 Luminiphilus sp.
ATGCAATAGCAAGATTAAAAGAACGATGTATCATTATCAGTAATTCACATATTTTATCATTTGATGACTTTTATGCAATAACGGAGGCGTTAGACCCATCCTCACAATTAATAATGATTGGTGATGGAATGATGAAACAAAGAGATACCCATGGTTCTATCTTTAAACATCTGAAAAATCTTAGGTATTGTCACAGATTAAATCTCTCAACGATTCCAGATAAAAAGGACCTAATAGTTTATAATGCTACCTCTTTGGCTAAGTCTAATCCTCTGTCGCTTAAAATTCGTTCAGATGGCAATTTCTTTATGATTAAAGAGGAAGCGCCGCATCGAATCATAGATCAAATTCACGATTTAATTGATAGGAGATTACCCAAAGCGTATGGTTTTCATAAAGTAAAAGATATTCAGATTTGTACACCTTCAGTGTCTGGTAACCTTGGTGCCAAACGACTCAATAATAGATTGCGTGATTTAATACTCAAAAAAAAATTAGAAGAATTCCCATTCAGTTCGGGTGATAAGGTTTACCAACGATTTGATGATCATTCCAAAGGAATTTATTCAGGAGAAATCGGTGTTGTTTCAAAAGTGAACTTAGATCAACAACAGGTAACCGTTCATTTTCATGAAAAGAAAGCTATCTACCAATATTCTGAGGTTACAGCACTTGATATGGCATATGCAATCCCATTGGATCCCATTCATCTACCCAAATTGAAATGTAGCATTATTCCGATTCATTCAAGTATGGGAAAAAAACTAACCAAAGCATATTTATACAATGTTATGATGCGTACGAATGATCTTTGTATTTTAGTTGGTTCAGATGATCACTTAGATCAATTGAGGCGTGAGGAGATCAGTCCATCAGAATTTAATATTACACCATACAGTGAGGCTGTTTACAACCCAAGTGGCTTACCACCAATACGAATTCTGGCATCACCATTGTTAGATGCTTAGTCGTTATCGATATAACACAAAAAAAAGATAATTCAATGCTTGAATTATCTTTTTTTGAAAGTTCTGTATCAATACTATTCTTTCTTCCAGTCAGGTATAAGTGATGATCCATTTGTATATGGAGCTCCATCTTTTGACAAACGCTCTTCAAGTTTGATGATACGCCCCTCTAAAGTTGCTAAATTAGAGAGGAATGCCGTAAATAAATCTCCTGCAATTTCGTATCGTTGGTAAGCTGATTTACTAGGAGCAGCAGTTGCATACCACATGTTCCAAATACTTTTCTCCATTCGTTCTGTCAAAGATGGAACTGTTTCAAATTCTCGGCTGGAAAGTGAATTATCGCCAAACATTTCAATTCCGAGTTGTTTATGTTGGATCCGTAATTCTTCTACTTCTTCCAGAACGTTTAGTGAAGTAGTGGTACTGTGTAAAATACCTTTTTCAAGATGCTGAATACGTTTGTCAAAATCAGATAAGACCGATCCAATTGCTCTACCAGCACGACGCATCTTAGTTAATTTAACCTCGAATTCTTCAAGGGCTAATTTATCCTTGGCGGTTAAGGTGGCGTTATTCAACGATTTGATCTTGAATATTGTTTCCTCACCAATTTGAGTTACGTTGCCACTCTGTATTTTATGAAAGACTACAGAGTAAGTTCCAGGAGAAGCTAAAGCACCAGAAGGAAGAGAAGAATATCGTCCAGCTGAACGATTCTTCAGAGAGGTAGGCATCATGGATTCATGACGGAAATCCCAATAGATTCGATTCATCCCTTTTTTTGTTGTTGCTTTCATTCGGCGTATTACTTCGCCCTTAGCATTTTTGATAGATGCCATTAGGTATGGACTTTTTTCCCAGTCCTCTTGGTGTAACTGATCAATAGTAGGATAAGGAATTGATTGACCATCTTTTACTAATTTAGCTTCTTTTTTATGTCGTTCTGATTTAGCAGTTGTCATTGTGGTATCACCGAACCAATATGTCAGAGCTACACCATACTTCGGGTTATCTGCGGTGTAGAACATACTACCTTGTGAAGATTTACCTCTTAGCCCGAGAGGGTTTCGCTGCATATACACCAATCCATCTTTTACGGGATACATTTGTAACGGCTTTTCTTTATCTTCCATATTGAAATTTCGAATGGGAGAATAATCGTCTAATACATAAAACCCACGACCAAATGTTGCTAGGACTAGATCGTTTTCTCGTTCTTGAATCTCAATATCTTTAACAGCTATTGTTGGGAGACCACTTTTTAATGATTGCCAATTTTTACCACCATCAATTGTAACAAATAAACCGAACTCTGTACCAGCGAACAGTAAATTCTTATTGATGTGATCTTCTGCTATATCATACACTGTACCTCTTTCAGGTAAATTGCCATGCACAGCTGTCCATGTTTTCCCTAGATCTGTTGTCTTGTAAATGTAGGGTTTGAAATCACCATTTTTATGATTATTGAAAACAGCGTACATCGTTTGATTATCATACTTTGAGAAGGATATGGCATTAACATAGGTCATTTCTGGAACTCCTTGAATAGGGGCTAATTTCTCCCATGATTCACCGCCGTTTGAGCTAACATGTATCAAGCCATCATCTGTTCCTGCAACTAAAAGATCTTCTTTCAATGGGGATTCATCAAATGCTACAATATTGCCAAAGATCGAGGTTGATTTATTTTTCATGACGGCATCAGCAGACCAAACACGATCCATTACAGATAGTGTATTTCGATCTAGTTGTCTTGAAAGATCATCAGAGATAACGGTCCAATCATCGCCCATGTTTTCAGAGCGAAACACTTTATTGGCGCAGAAATATAATCGTTTTGGGTTATGAGGTGATATCAAAAGTGGGGCATCCCAATTCCAACGAAGTGCATCCTCACCAACATCAGCAATGGGTTTAATACCCACGCGTTCACCGCTTTTTTTGTCAAAGCGAACCAACCATCCATATTGAGCCTGAGCGTAAACTATATTCGGGTCGGTTGGATCAATCTGAGATTCAAATCCGTCTCCACCATTAGTGATG
>CAXQBA010000344.1:0-3076 GCA_964221885.1 Luminiphilus sp.
GAGATTGTCTCTTGTGACTGGAGTTCAGACGTGTGCTCTTCCGATCTTATGCGTGATACACAAGTGATTCGCAAATTGATCAATTCTGACACATTATTGAATGTAGATGCAATCATTGGTCCAGTAACAAGCCAAAATGTGCGGATGTTAGCTCAATACGCCAAGGATAATAAAATTTACCTGATATCTCCGCTAAATTCGCGTGACGACTTGACTGAAGACAATCCATTCTACATTCAAGTTAACCCATCATTTAAATCACATGCTCAAAATATCGTGAGAAATCTCGATAAAATTCAGTTCGAAAAACAAACTTCCTCACTCGAAAAAAAATACATTTTCATTAGTGGTCCATCGGATACAACTCGACTGAATACATTGATGGATGCATTCCGATTACAATTTAATCTACCCCATCAACGATTAAACATTCTTCATTTCAGAACGAATTCAATCGATGAAAAAGCATTGAATCAGTTTATAGACCCCAAAAAGAATAATATCCTATTAGTCCCATCAAAAAGTGAGTCATTCGTTTACAATATTTTAAGAGAAGCACAAAAATTCCTTACTACAACAGATAATCACAAAAAATCCATGATCACCGTTATTGGTCTTGATCAGTGGCGTTATTTCAATAGGATCAATTTTGACTACTATCAACAGTTATCGTTACATTTGAGCTCAGAATTTTTCTTTGATAAATATGCGGATGTTAATCAAAGGATTCAACGAAATTATGCGAGTAAATTTGGGATCTCACCCCGAGAGTTTGGTATCATTGGGTTTGATATTATGAAGTGGACCGGCCTATCATTAAAATACTTTGGACAACATTTCATCCACCATTCCTGGAAACGAAAACTACGTGGTTATCACACCACATTCGATTTTCAACCATCCTATCAAGTTTTAGAAGACGTGGAATTGGAAAGCGGAAGCCAGATAATCAGATCCTATGAGAATCAACATCTGCACTTTTTAAAATTCGATCAATATGAATTGATAAAGGTTGACTAAATAACTAGAAACCAATTCGTTTGCGATCCCCATCATCAGAATGAACATCCTGATCGATCAATTCAAATCCATCAAAATCATCTATCTCAACGGTTGTGATCAGCTCTTGTGTGCGTTGAGCCGCATCCATATTTGCCAACCGTAAATTCTGTCGCATTACGATCTCTTTGACCACTTTACGTATCGACCGGGCATTACCAAAATATTTATGCTTATGAGCTAATAATTTTTCAATATATTTCTTTAAATAATTACAAGCCTCTTCCGATACAACCAAATTCTCCTTATCAAACATCATCAAACCAATCCGAAATAATTCATCTGCTGTATAATCTGCAAAATGTAAGGTTTTATCGAAACGAGACATCAACCCTGGGTTAATCTCAAGGAATTTTTTCATTTCATCTGGATAACCCGCTGCAATAACGATAAATTCACCACGGTGATCTTCCATTTGTTTTAGAAGTGTATCTACGGCCTCTTTTCCAAAATCATTTTGATTCCCCTGCGACAAGGCATAAGCCTCATCAATAAATAAGCCACCACCAATGGATTTTGCGATAACTTCAGCTGTTTTGATGGCAGTTTGACCAGTAAATCCAGCAACCAAATCTTTTCGATCCGTTTCAACTAAATGACCTCTTTCTAAGATTCCAAGTGCCTTGTAAATCTTGACAATGATACGTGCTAAAGTGGTTTTACCTGTTCCCGGATTTCCCGTAAATACCGTATGCATCGAAAAGGCATTTTTAACATCGCGTCCAATTTCAGTATAATATCGGACCAGTTTTGCCAACTCGTCCACCTCTCTTTTGACGGTTTCCAATCCAATCAACTCATGTAATTCCTTCAGCGCTTCCTCTAGAGCAGACTCATCAACAGGAATACTTACATTTTTACCTGACGTTGACGCAAATGCTTTTTGGACATCACTTATGGACACTGTTGATAATTCTTCATCAGATAATGCATCCATATCAGGTGAATTCATCAATCGAAGTGCCATATTCTGTTTACACTCCTCAACTACGCCATTGATAAATCGTGCGTTTCCAAAATTATCGTCTCGGTTCCTGTAATACTCAACGATCTTCTTTTGAAGAAACTTTTGAGCATCGTCAGCAAAATGAATACTTTTCTTTTTTGCTGAGTATAGACAGATCTCCATCAATTCATCTGGAACATAATCCGGGAAATTAATATGATTGGAAATACGGGAACTCATTCCAGGATTTGTTGTCAAAAAAGAGCCCATTTCATTCGGATATCCCGCAAATATTATGGCAAGATCTCCAGCACCGTCAGACATCTCTTTAATCAAAACTTCAATCACCTCTTTACCAAAATCTTTACCATCATCGCCCCTATTAGACAATGCATATGCTTCATCAATAAATAAGATACCACCCCGTGCCATGTCAATCGCCTTTTTTACTTTAGGGGCTGTTTGTCCGATATACTCGCCAACTAGATCCACTCGCCCTACCTCATGTACATGCCCTTTCGATAATAGACCGAGACTTCTATATATCTTACCCAACATTTTAGCGACAGTTGTTTTACCTGTTCCTGGATTTCCCATGAAAACAGTATGTAAATTGATTCGACTACTTTCCTCAAAGCCTTTTTCAGTTCGTATTTTAAGGAATTTCAAATACGTAGATAATTCTCGTATTTGCTTTTTTACGGTTTCCAAACCGATCAATTCATCAAGATCGGTTGTTGCCTCCTCAAAAGTGACCACTTTTTCCGGCTCTTCTTCTTTGGTTTCTGTCTTAATTTCAGGATTGTTCGTTTGATACTGAATACCACCTTCACTCTTTATCTCATCGTTAGCTACTTTAAAAGGAATAACTGCGATCAAATGATTCATAAACGTGATCTCAAACGTGTAATTATCTTCAAACCATCGAACATGAACCCCATCACCATACCCAACGCTGAAATTCAAGTTTATACCATTCCGATTATCAAAATTGACAAAGTAATTCAATGCAGCTTTATGCTGACCTGCATCATTGTAAATATTGATATCAAAATCCAACGGCGTTCGTTG
>CAXQBA010000345.1:0-12176 GCA_964221885.1 Luminiphilus sp.
TGGAGTTCAGACGTGTGCTCTTCGATCTGTTATATTTCGGTCTGCCAGTTCAAATATCGGTATTGGATAAATATACCATGATTCAATCATCGAAATTCGGATACTTACATGAAGACCGTTCCATTCTGCCACATTCATTTCGACTTTTTGAAATAGTCGTGTATTGAAAAGGAGTTTTTGGTTTTGATTCAATATGGGCATTAATTGCTCTAGTGCTATAGTATCTCCTATTTCAAAGTTGATGGATTGTAATATGTAGTTGTCATTTGTTTTTCGATGTCCTTCTAACAAAACAGTGTCAATAACTACATACGGAGTCTGAGCATGTAGTCCTAAATTTGAAACGCATAGGAAAAGCGCCACCAACGATTTTAATATTCGTTTCAATATGTTTTTAAATGGTATGATGATAACCTAAATGTAATTAAAATGAGTGCTTTAAAAAAAAATCAAATAGTTATCTGAATAGTTTTTGAAAATTATAATAATGGTATATCTTTGTGCCAAATTTAAGGTAAAAAAAATTCATTAATTAATAATAAAGGTCCAAAAGCTATGTCGGAAAATACAGGACGAGTTAAACAGATTATCGGCCCAGTCGTTGACGTTAGTTTCGCGAACGAAGGAGCGAAATTGCCCGAGATTTTAAATGCATTATCCATCACACGTGAAAACGGAGAGGTGCTTGTTCTTGAATGTCAAAAACACCTCGGTGAAGATAGCGTTCGTACTATTGCAATGGATAGTACGGAAGGTCTTAAGCGTGGTATGGAAGTAGTTGACACAGGTGCTCCTATTTCTATGCCAACATCGAACCAGATCAAGGGACGTCTTCTGAACGTAGTTGGACAAACCATAGATGGTATTGAAAATATTGAGTCAGGAAACCGTAGCTCTATCCATCGTAAACCACCAAAGTTTGACGAATTATCGACAAGTTCTGATGTGCTTTTTACAGGTATCAAGGTAATCGACCTAATTGCACCTTACTTGAAAGGTGGAAAGATTGGGTTATTTGGTGGAGCTGGTGTAGGTAAGACCGTTTTGATCATGGAGTTGATCAACAACATTGCGAAAGGTTATTCAGGTCTTTCTGTTTTCGCAGGTGTTGGTGAAAGAACTCGTGAGGGTAATGACTTACTTAGAGAGATGATCGAATCTAATGTTATCAAGTACGGTGAAGATTTCAAACACAGTATGGAAGAAGGAGATTGGGATTTGTCTAAAGTGGATATGAATGAATTATCCGAGTCTCAAGCTACTCTTGTTTTTGGTCAGATGAATGAGCCTCCAGGTGCACGTGCTCGTGTAGCTTTATCAGGTCTTACAATCGCTGAATATTTCCGAGATGGAGATGCTTCTGAAGCTAAAGGTAGAGATATCTTATTCTTCATCGATAATATTTTCCGTTTTACTCAAGCAGGTGCTGAGGTTTCGGCCTTACTTGGTCGTATGCCATCAGCCGTAGGTTATCAGCCAACATTAGCAACTGAGATGGGTATGATGCAGGAGCGTATTACGTCAACGAAAAGAGGTTCTATTACTTCAGTTCAGGCAGTATATGTACCTGCGGATGATTTAACGGATCCGGCTCCAGCAACAACGTTTGCTCACTTGGATGCAACAACGGTATTAAGTCGTAAGTTAGCTTCATTAGGAATCTATCCAGCGGTTGATCCATTAGATTCATCTTCTAAGATCTTATCAAAAGATATCGTTGGTGAGGATCACTACAATTGTGCGCAGCGTGTGATCAACACACTTCAACGTTACAAAGAATTGCAGGATATCATTGCTATTCTTGGTATGGAAGAATTATCTGAAGAAGATAAATTAATCGTACACAGAGCAAGACGTGTTCAACGTTTCTTATCACAACCTTTCCATGTTGCTGAGCAATTTACTGGTCTAGAAGGTGTATTGGTTGATATTGAAGATACAATTAAAGGATTTAATATGATCATGGATGGTGAGGTAGATCAATATCCTGAAGCAGCTTTCAACTTAGTAGGATCCGTAGATGATGCGATTGCTAAAGGTGAGAAGATGTTGAAAGAAGTTGAAGCCTAATCATTTAAATTAAAATAGATGGAGTTACAAATTCTAACACCAGGAAAAACAGTATTTGAAGGTAGCATTACGAGTGTGAAAGTACCAGGGTCTAGCGGTGAATTTGAAGTGCTGGCAGGCCATGCTTCTGTTGTTTCGTCCCTGTCTAATGGTACGATCAAAGTGACTTCGAATGATGCTACACATGAATTCAAAACAGAAGGTGGTGTCATTGAAGTACTTAATGATTCAGTTTCCATCTTACTACAGACTGTTGATAAATAATTAACGAACCATTCGTTTTCGATTAAAAGTCCTTTGCCACGCAAAGGACTTTTATTATTTTAGGCTATGTTTTATTGGTATAAAATAGTGGTATTGATCATTGGATGGTTTTTTTTATCCAGTAATCGATTACATGCCCAACCTCTAACAAAATCAGAACCTATATTAGCGACATGTCAGGATCCTCTTATCAGTTGGGATCAGCAGCTTAAATGTAGTAAAGAGAAGATAGTACAAATTGTAGGCTCATGTTTATCCTTGCCTGATTCATTGAAAGAAGTAGGATATCAATCTAATACTGTATTACGATTAATAATTTCACCGAATGGTGATGGTATAATCAGTGTTGCATCTGATACAGGCAAAAAATTCATTTCGGATTTGATTGAAAAGTGTAATAAAACAATGCCTTCATTTGTCTGGTCATCGAACCATGAATCCGAGTATCATTATGATATTCCTATAAAATGGTTGATGCATCCAATTTCGTCCTCTAAGTCTACATATCAGTTGGAGTGGGGACCTCTAAAAGGTTCTTCTATTTCAAGAACAGAATTATTGGATTGTAAGAGTTGGCAATGCAAGCTACGTCATGAAAATGGTCTTGAAATTCAACCGTTTATTCTAAAAGTTCAAGCATTTAAAGGTAGAAATCTTGCGGCTGAATTCATAGAAGATCCTTGGGGAATCAGTGCATCCTGCGCTGCGATCATTCAAAAAAAGAAAATTACGAAGGTTACCTTAGAAGCGACCTTCAGAGAGGAAGGTCAACGTTCAGAGAAACAGGTAAAACGATCTTTTTTGATCAACTCTGATTAGTGTTCTCTTTCTTGATCAATCGCCAAATCCTTGTTGGGATATCGCCTTGACAGGTATCGTCATAATCTGATTTTGTACAGGCGATCAATTTTTTTTCTGTATGACCGCCATGAATCGAATTCAGATCAAACCACCAACGTTCACTAAGTTTACTTTTGTAGAATAAAAGATTAGCGGATATATTTTGATTGTCGATAATGTATTCAATGATATGATCTTTTTTGAGAGGATATTCATTTAGTCTTGATTCATATCCAGAAGCTGTGAACCAGATCAATTGGGCGATCAGTTGGGCTGATTGTTGATGATCTTTGTCAGGATCTAAATGAAATCCACAGAAATGTAAACAGTGTAATCGTTCATTCATAGCTACATAACGTACTATTTTACAAAATTCCTGTGCAAAGTATCCGTTTGGATGTTTCATCTTTACTGAGGGGTGATCAGCTGATCGTATCGCACGTAAATTCATAGATACAAGTGATTGATCTCGGAGATATGGTTCGCACAACTCAATATCCTTCTGTGTTTCACCAAGACGATAATGTTCAAAATCCAGAGAATCAAGTATATCTAAACTTTCTTTACTACAGTAATAGTTCTGTAATCCTAAGAAAACTAAATTTTTAATGTAAGATGTTTTTTGTTTGAGTAAGATATTTAATGGGAAGTGAGTGGATTCAGCAGAACTGTATTCGACAGTATTATCAACAATACCAACTTGAATCCGATCATGCTTTCGCTCCAGAGCATTCAAAATAGGAGATAGGGCATCATTATCATCGGAAAGTATGAGTGGGAAGCAACCTGCTTGTAAGATAAGGTCGAGTAATTCTGAGAGGATGATAGTTTCGTCGTTGACCTCACCCAAAAGACATATTTTATCAATATTTGAAGGGGCTGCTAGATGGCAAAGTGATTGAATAATGGATTTGTAACTGGTGCATCGCCAGAATATTACGATAATATCGAACTTTTTAAAGTCAATTTCGTAATTAATCGGGATATGGCATTGGTGTGCGAAAGACCAATCATTATCATGTGTTCGAGCTAATAGATCATCTTTATCAAAAGGTGTAAAAAGGTGCGTAAGCATAGATTAATTTTAATTTTCGCTACAAATTAATTTTAAGATTATTAAAAAAAAAGTAAAGACAGACTATTTGAGGCAATTATTATATATTTGCACAAAATTACGCTATGTTAAAACTCCTCGAACAATATAAAAATAAAGAGCCTGAGATCGTTTTCGAGTGGTCTGACCAAGAGACATCTGCCAAGGGTTGGGTAGTAATCAATTCACTTCGTGGCGGTGCAGCAGGCGGGGGTACTCGTATGCGCAAAGGTCTTAATAAAGAAGAGGTGATTTCGCTGGCTAAGGTCATGGAAGTCAAATTCTCTGTTTGTGGTCCAGAAATAGGTGGTGCAAAATCAGGTATTGATTTTGATCCAAATGACCCCAGAAAGGACGATGTACTAAAGCGATGGTACAAGGCAGTAATTCCACTTCTTAAAAATTATTACGGAACTGGAGGTGACTTGAATATTGATGAGATCAAAGATGTGATTCCAATTACACAAGAATTGGGTCTTTGGCACCCTCAACAAGGTATCGTTAACGGCCATTTTAAAGCAAATGAAGGAGATCGTATCGAAATCCTTGGTCAGCTTCGCTCAGGGGTATCACATGTTGTTGAGAACCCGAACTATACACCATCGTACTCTCATAAATATGCGGTAGCAGATCTTATTACAGGATTTGGAGTTGCAGAAGCAGCCATTCACTTTTATGATTTGTATAAAGGGACTAGCATTAAAGATAAAAAGGTGGTCATTCAAGGATGGGGTAACGTTGCTTCAGCAGCGGCATATTATTTAGCTGATAAAGGTGCAAAAATAGTTGGAATCGTAGATACTAGTGGTGGTTTGATCAACGAAGATGGTCTGACATTTGATGAAGTCCGATCATTGTACATTGATAAAGGACGAGGTGGTACCAAGTTGACTGCGGATGGTCTGATTCCGTTCTCTGAGGCCAATGAGAAGATTTGGGATGTTGCATGTGATGTCTTCATTCCAGGTGCAGCTTCTAAGTTGCTTACTAAAGGTCAAATGGATCGTATGATGCAAAATGGAATGGAAGTGATATCATGTGGTGCCAATGTTCCATTTATCGATGATGCTGTGTTTTTTGGAGATACCGCCAATTATGTTGATAAAAAAATCAGTCTAATACCTGACTTTATTGCTAATTGTGGAATGGCTCGTGTATTTGCTTTTTTAATGCAAAAAGATATTGAGTTATCTGGTGAACAAATCTTTGAAGATGTTTCAAATGTTATTCGTAAAGCATTGCAGGAAGTTCAGGAAAAAAATAAATCTGAAACCGATATTTCAACAACTGCCCTTACAATAGCGTTAGAAAAGTTGATGAACTGACATTTTTTTTAATATATTAGTACATTCGTGTAATGACACTATTTCAATAATTAGAACAAATAATGAAAAGAGAATTACTTCAAGCATGTATCATTGTTTTTGCATTGGCTCTCACAGTGCAAACATCTCATGCTCAGATTTCTGTAAATCCAACTGATGAAAATTATATCATCAAAAAAGATCAAGACAGACACAATCAATGGAAAGAAGGTAAAAGTCAATTTCCAGGTAAGCCAAGAGATATGTGGCAAGTAGGTGTTGGAGTGGGTAGCTTTTTGATTAGTGGTGATGTTAAACCTGCCTTTGGATGGGGGACATCGTTACATGTTCGTAAATCACTCGGATATGTTTTTTCACTGAAAGCTGAGTATCTATTTTCACAAGCAAGTGGTTTAAATTATGCTGCGTCAAACTTGAAGGCATTCCCTAATATCGCTCCGTTTACTGTAACGGCTTTGGATGGTACGATCCTCAGTCCTGGTCAATATGGACCGGGTGATAGTTATTACGCAAATTATAAGATCGAACAACATCATGCTCTTTCTTTGCAGACTGTATACAACTTGAATAACATTAAGTTCCACAAGAAGTCCAATAAGTGGAGTCTTAACTTAATCATCGGTTTGGGGGCTAACCTATATCAAACACGACTTAATGCATTAGATGATGCAGCAAGTGGTAACAGCTACGCTACACAAATGAATGATCTAGTTTCTCGTACGGGCGTTGGTCAACAATACGATATTACAAAATTAGCTGATCGTGCATCTGTTTTGGATGAAATTCGTGCGATGCTTGACGATACCTATGAGACATTAGCTCCACAAAATGCTACCAATATATTAACGATCGGTGAAGGTGATTATCGATTTGTCGTTAATCCTTTTGTAAATACTGGATTGAGTCTTGAATTTCTAATCTCTCCACGTTTTTCCATGTCTTTAGAACATCAAGTGTTTTTCTCAGATGATGATTTCTTTGACGGAAAAAGTCGTAAGGAAAATGGATCTAGAACATCGAATATTGATATTCCCCACTATACAAGTTTACGTTTGAACTTCCATATCGGTAAAAAAGATAAATCGATCCAGCCACTATGGTTTGTGAATCCACTAATTTATCCAATGCAGGATATTGCTGATCTTAAGGAAAAATTAGATGACGATTGGTTTACGGATTCAGATAATGAGGGTGTGGTTGATGCATTGGATGAAGAGCCTGATACGCCTGAGGGTACAGAAGTTGATACAAAAGGTAGGTCTCTTGATTCAGATGGTGATGGTATTGCCAATACATTGGACAAAGAACCATTCTCTCCTCCTGGGTATCCTGTTGATGAAACAGGTGTTGCACAAGTGCCAAGACCTATTCATCCTGAGGATGTAACGGTATTGCCTGGAGATCCTGAAACGGGTAAACAACCTAAATTGATCATTGGCGATCAAACCTATGATCCAATGGGTGGATTTGGAGGAATGAAAGATTGGTATTTGCCAATGATCCATTTTGATCTAGACAAATATGATCTACGTCCAGATGCATACGAACAATTACTACATGTTGCTACAGTTATGAATGCATATCCAAGACTGAATGTTGTGGTTCATGGCCATACAGATGTTCGTCATAGTAATGCGTACAATGATATGTTATCGTACAACAGATCGATGACGGCCATAGAGTACCTAGTAACTAGATACGGGATAGACAAGAGTCGTTTCGTTCTCAAATACAATGGTGAAGTGGATAATCTGGTACAGGATGCCAAAACTGAAACAGAGCATTTCATGAACCGTCGTGTGGAATTCTATATTGCAGATAAGAAAGATTCACCGCAAGATCGTCCAGCGAGTGATGGTGGTGTGAATCGTAAATGGAAATATTAATTCCTGAATAATCATATAAATCAAAATGAGGTAATGACAAGTGTTGTTACCTCATTTTTAACTAACAGCACGTGAACGTCAAGAATTTAGTTGAAATACTTCATCAATGGGCTGATCCATCTTTGCAAGAAAGTTATGATAACAGTGGTTTGATCACTGGCTCTCCTGATGCTGCTGTAAGTGGCGTACTTATTTGTCTCGATTCAACTGAGGCAGTAATTGATGAAGCTATTTCGTATGGGGCAAATGTGGTGGTGGCTCATCATCCAATCGTTTTCTCTGGACTAAAAAAGATAACGGGTCGTACATATATTGAGCGAGTGATCATAAAGGCAATACAACATGAAATTGCCATCATTGCAATCCACACAAATCTTGACAATCTACCATTAAGTGGCGTGAATAGTATGATCGCTTCAAAGTTGTGCTTAGAAGATACACGTGTGCTTCGAAAAGGAACTTCTTTGTTAAATAAGGTAAAGGTGTATGTTCCTGAGCAACAGGTCGATCAATTGAAAGATGCTCTTTTTAAGGCAGGTGCTGGTTCGATTGGGAATTATGATGAATGTAGTTTCTCATATTCAGGAACTGGCTCTTTTAGAGGTAATGACCAGAGTGATCCGTATGTCGGAGAGAAAAATAAACGGCACCACGAAAAGGAACAGTGTGTTGAGGTTATTTTCCCGTCGTTCAAAGCAAGATCTATTCTATCTGCAATGTATCAAGCTCATCCTTACGAAGAAGTTGCCTATGATCTAATACCTTTAGATAATGAAGTAGCCACCATTGGTTCTGGTTTGGTCGGAGAACTTTCAGAAGTAATGGAGTTCCATGACTTTTTAGAACATACAAAGAATGTATTGCAGTGTAAAGTCATTCGATATGCAGGTAAGGAAAGACCTATTAAAAAAGTTGCTCTTTGTGGTGGTAGTGGTAGCTTCCTCTTGTCCGATGCGAAACGGAGTGGAGCTGATATATTTATTACTGCTGATTATAAATATCATCAGTTTTTTGATGCAGAGAATGATATAATTATTGCTGATGTTGGGCATTATGAGAGTGAACAATATACTATTCAGCTCATTTATGATTATTTAATGCAAAAAAATAGTAACTTTGCCCTCTACTGTACAAAAATCAACACCAATCCAGTAAAATATTTTATATAAACATGGCAAAAAAGGTTAAAAATTTATCATTAGAAGATACGCTTCGCGCATTACTTGAATTGCAGAAGATCAACACTAAATTAGATGAACTTCGCAAATTACAAGGGGAGTTACCCTTAGAGGTTGAGGCATTGGAATCTGATATCAATAAGTTAGATGACAAAATGGCTTCATTGGAAGAAGAGAAATCATCGTTGACTACTGATGAGAATACATTTAGGAATCAAATAAAAGATGCTGAAGGTCTGATTGAGCGGTATACTCGTCAGAAGGATGAGGTTAAAAATAACCGTGAATTCGAGGCTTTAACTAAAGAAATTGAACTACAACATCTAGAGATTCAGTTAGCCAATAAGCGAATCAGAGAGGTCAGCACAAAAATCACATACAAGGAGGAAACATTACAGGCATCTGTAGAGAAAAAAGAACAAAAAGAAGCAGATCTCCAGCTTAAGAGAGAAGAGTTACAGAAGATCACTGAGAAAACAGAAAAAGATGAGAAACGCTTTTTGAATAAAGACAAAAAAGCTAGGAATAAGGTCGACGATAATCTTTTAAGAAATTTTGATCGTGTACGTGGTGCTTATAAAAATGGTCTTGCTGTTGCAACAATTGATAGAAATTCATGTGGAGGATGTTTCAATGAAGTACCGCCTCAACTACAGATTGACATCAAGGGTCTGAAAAAAATATCTACTTGTGAGCATTGTGGTCGTGTTCTAATAGATGAGCATAGTCTAAATGCTGTACAAGACGAGTAATCAGATTTGGTAACACAAAAAATATAAAACCCCAATAGATTGGGGTTTTTTTTATGGAGTATCGATACAATATGAGTAGAATGTCCATCCTTTTTGGATGTTGGATATTACTATCAACTTTTTTATTCAGCTATCCAATTGAAGCAAATCCCACAAGTCTGCAATTAGTGCACGTTACAACAGATTCATCAAAAATATACGAGCAGCTTTTAAGACGAGTCTTAGCATTTGATAAAAAGGGTACTATCGATCATCGTTCATTACAATCATTGAAATTGAGTGCCTGGAAACAGGTTCATGTGATTGATTTCATGTACTTTCTGAATGCATATCTTTCTTTTGATCTCTCAACTTGTTCTGCATATTGGGAACGAACTATGTATTCGATGGACAGTCTCCGCCAAAAAGGTATTAAAGATACAGATGAATCAGTCATTTGTGGTGATATTTATCTGAAGTGGGGTATGTTATATGGTGCCATGGGTCAGTCTTATAAAGCTTTCAGATTTCTTCAAAAGGCCAAATACTATTCATACAGATATTTTTCTCAAGGTACAGAAACGGATCAGTATAATAATCGTACGATCGCTCTTTTACAGTTGCTTTTTGCTAACGTTCCCGATAAGTACAAATGGTTATTACCAATTTTAGGATTGCAAGGAGATGCCCAAAAGGGTGTTGAGTTGATACAACAGATGTTAGCGTTAAAAGAAGTATCTGAGGATACCTATTTTAAACGAAGTACACAATTGTTGTACGGGTTAACACTCGTTCATTTAGGAACGAAGAAAGAAAGTTTGTGGCAGGTTCTAGATACATCTTTAAGTTCGTTTGATCCCTCAGGATTATTCTGTTATATCTCAGTGGTTCGATCTATTCGGACAGGTGATCATGATTCAGCATTCAAGCAATTAAAAGCGTATAAATCCAAGTATGGTGCATTCCGGTATAAGCCTCTAGGAGTTTTATATGCACAATTAATGCGACCTTTTCATGTATCAAAAATGACGACATCCTATACGTCTTTATTGACAGACATGGATAATCGCCATTTTCAGAAGACAATATATTTCCATTTGGCCTTGCTTTCGTCAATTAAAGGTGATTTTAATAAAAGTATCGACTTACTAAGGAAGGTTGTGAGGGTAGGTGAACGTGTTTATTATCAGGACAAGGTAGCCTATGAAGAAGCTAATTATTTATTGGAAAACGGATTAGCAGATCATAGAATAACACAATCGAGATTACTTTATGATGCTGGATTATACCAGCAGTCGATCAAAAATCTAGACAAAATCCAAGAATCCGATCTGCTGAAAGATAGGGATAAAATCGCTTTGGCATATCGTTATGGCCAAAACCTATTGCAACTTAATAGACCTGATGAAGCTAAACAATTCTTTACTAAGGTATGCAGTTTAGGCAGCGAATCAAGCTATCATTATGTGTGTAATGCCTGGTGTCAACTCGCTCGAATTTACAAGGATGATGACAATAAAAAGTTAAGTTTGATCTGTGTTAGAAATGCACTAGAAATAGATGCAGACCTATTTAAAGATGCATTACATGAACAAGCGAAAAAGATCAAGAAAGAAGTAGAGAATACTACTTTTTAGATGCTAATTCTAATGTGCTTTTTATGTACTTCTCGATGGCCATAGTCATTGATGGTGTCTCTGGCTGTGGCGCTTTGATATCAAGAATCAGACCTCTATCTAAAACAGCTTTTGACGTTGATTCACCAAAGGCGGCAATTCTAGTTTTATTCTGTTTGAAATCAGGGAAGTTATCATACAATGATTTCAGACTTAATGGACTGAAGAATACCAGTATATCATAGAATACATTCTCAAGATCTGAAATGTCTGAACTTACAGCCTTATACATGACGGATTCGATAAAATCGAATTCATTTTTTTCGAGAAAAAGTGTAAAGTTCTTACCACCAAAATTTGAGCAAGGCAGGAGAAACTTCTCTTTATCTTTGTACTTAAGTAATGATGGTTTAAGATCTTCTAGAGTACGTTTACCGAAGAAAACTTTACGCTTTCTGTAAACAATATGTTTTTGAAGATACAATGCAACAGCTTCCGATTTACAGAAATACTTTAGATCAGTTGATACTTTGTATCTCATTTCTCCGCATAATCTAAAAAAGTGGTCAACCGCGCTTTTGCTAGTCAAGATTATAGCTGTAAAATCTTCAAGATTTACCTTTTGTTTTCTGAAGTCTTTAGCTGAAACAGGTCGTACTTCGGTAAAGGGGCGATAATCAATTTCTAGGTTGTACTTTTCTTCTAATTTGTCGTAAGGTGTTCGGTTATTTGTTGTAGTTAGTTGCGTAACAAGAATACTCTTTACATTATTTAGTCTTTCTTTCATTCCCTCTGTGTCTTTATTCCTTTTTACGGTATGTTAGTAAATTGTTATTTGCTTTAGCAGTATGGCAAAAGGAGCAATTTCAATGGTGCAAAGGTAAATAAAAAAATGGAATTTATAAAATGTAATAAAGCGTAAACTCAATCTAAGACTGATAAAAAGACGATACAGATAAATGGAAATCAACCCAGTACAACATATGATTAAACCGATCATTTGTGTAATTCCAGATGTGTATCCGATCACAAATAAAAAAGGGAGGACATATATTCCTATAATCTTATTTGTGGTTGAAATGATCAGTTCATAATGTTTGAATTCATGACTGAAAGGTAAGAGCCAGGCTAAAAAGAATAGAGATCGGAAGAGCGTCGTGTAGGGAAAGAGTG
>CAXQBA010000346.1:0-4171 GCA_964221885.1 Luminiphilus sp.
CACCGCCACCGCCGCCGCCGCCACCACCACCACCGCCACCACCACAACAGATTGAAGAAGTGGAGGAAGAGGTAGAGGAGGTGGAGCAGGAAGATATGGAAATTGATGAGGAAACGGAGATCACTGATACACCTCAAGATTATGACGGTCCATTTGGAGATGGTCCAGCTCCGGAGCCAGAACCAGAACCGGAGCCAGAACCAGAACCAGAAGAGATTTTCACGATCGTTGAGCAAATGCCTAGGTTTCCAGGTTGTGAGGATATGGACGGTGATAACAATGCAAAAAAGCGTTGCGCTGACCAGAAGTTGATGCAGTTTATCTATCAGAATATCAAGTATCCAACGATGGCACGTGAGAATGGTATTGAAGGTGTTGCCGTTGTGCAGTTCACAGTAATGAAAGATGGAAAGATTGGTGATGCACAATTACTTCGCGACCCAGGGGGAGGATGTGGTAAAGAGGCATTACGTATCGTTAAGATGATGAATGATCCTTCTTATCAATGGACGCCTGGTAAACAGCGTGGTAAACCTGTAAAAGTAAAAATGAATATGCCAGTTCGATTCAAGTTGAATTAAGTTGGTAGTGTTAAATAATAAGAGGGAGATCCATCCGTGGAGCTCCCTCTTTTTGTATGTTATGAATATTTTTTAGGATGAAAATTGGTCTTTTTTTTGGTTCATTTAATCCAATACACAATGGGCATCTGATGATTGCTAGTTATGTGCACCATCATAGTGACCTTGATCAAGTTTGGATGGTCATAAGCCCTCATAATCCGCACAAAAAGAGAAATACACTAGCTAATGATCACGATCGATTATATCTGGTTAATCTGGCACTAGAGGGACAAGACCATATCAAATCTTGTGATATCGAATTTTCGATGCCTAGACCATCATACACAGTTGATACTTTGGCGTATTTGCGAGAAAAATTTCCGGTATTCGAATTTGTTTTGATCATGGGAGCTGACAATCTTCGTACATTTCATAAATGGAAGAATTATGAGACGATACTTAAAAACCATGAGATACTTGTTTATAAACGTCCTCATAACGAAGTAGACCATATTGAATACCCGAATGTAACTATACTAGATACACCTATGATGGAAATATCATCTACCTATATTCGGAACCTAATAAAGGAAAAAAAATCGATCCAATTCTGGGTGCCGAGATCGGTCCAAGATGAAATTGAAGCAGCTGGTTTATATGCATAATGTATATCATATCCTCATTGTCATTTTTGTTACTATAACCGTTTTGTCGTGTGATAATTCAGTAAAGGCAGGGCATGTTTCTGAACAGAATAGCCTTACTAATACTTCATTGCTTCAAACGATTCAAAAAAAACAATTACAGGTACACTCAGCCATTTTTGACACGCTTTTCATCTTGAATCAACCCGTATTGAATTGGAATTCTATACAGTTTGACAGGATCCAGCGTCGGGCGATCGTATCAGGAGCTCGACGCTATTTGAGAGGTCATTTTGGGAAGATAGGTGTTCCTTCTGATTCCACCTTGAAGTATTTAGACCTGTCATTCAGGGCGATTCGTTATTTGCCGAATTCGATTGCTAAAAATAAAAACCTGAGATACCTATCACTTCGAGGTAATCGTCTATTAGCCTTAAACCCTGTCTTAGCCCAATGTCCTTATTTGCGTAAAGTAGACTTGTCGGCTAACCAATGGCGTCAAGTTCCTTTTGGTATTATTTATCTTGATCAGGTTGAGGAGCTGAACCTAAGTGATAATTTTTTGAGTACATTACCATCGTATTTTTATAACCTTCGTGGATTAAAGGTTTTGGATATTTCAAATGTTCACCCTAAGATGGCTTTAGGTAATAATCAGTTCACACAGATTCCATCTGTACTCTTTAAGATGAATGGATTAGAACGATTGTTTTTAGATAAACTACCCTTGACAACACTTTCATCAAAATTAGCCTTGATGGATCATTTACGTATCGTCAGTGTAAATGGCTGTTCCAAACTGAATATGTATCAGGCAATAGAACAGTTGGCTCAAGTAGATAGTCTGGTAGCGCTTGATATTTCATTTGTTGGACGTCGTCGTTTACCTGAAAATATTGGTAAACTTCAACATTTGGCGGTCTTAATATGGCATGAAGAGTATGATCAGCATACGGATTATGTAGAGAACGAATTAAAAAAACTACTTCCAAATACGCAGATCTTTTATTCCGTGAAACGCCACAGTACCCCTTTCTTACGTGGTAACTCAATCAAAACGATTCGGAACGCAAAAGCTAAGTGATTCGACTACTTTATTTGTCGCAAGAAATTTGATGCTTTGATATGAATATCATCATTAGGGTATTCTCGTATGATCTGTTTATAAATTTCTTTTGCTTTGTTTTGGGGATTTAAAGATCGGATACTTACTGGGTTGATTTGATCATTGATCGCTGAACTGATCAATGGATCTCTAGTAAGATAGGTCTTTAACTCATTGTTGTATTCACTTGCTAAAAGTAACATGGCTTTTCCACGTCTGCTTGGATTCGTATCGTATCGTATTGAATGATCGAGTAATTCAATGGCAACCAAGTGTAGCCCAGAACGAATAGCAAGTTGAGCTCCTTGCATACAATAAATCATGGAGATGTCTTGTTGTAGGCTATCTAAACCAATATAATCGATATAAGCCCATAGTAATTGATTTGATAGTTCCTTATTATAGACACCTAGTCTAGATCCTTTCTTTAGCTTTTGTTGAAGACCTTTTATTTGAGCATTCACTCGATCGATCGGTGGAGCGTAAAAAAGTTCGATCTGTTTTGAGCCTTTGCCATTTGGGTATTTATCAGCATACAATGTGTAGATTTCCTCTGCTCTTTCTTTCTGGTATCCACCCGTGGCACACATCATACCTAAGGTTAGATACACATCCTCAATGATCTCACAATTTGGATGTTCTCGTAAAATTCGTTCGAGTTGAGTGATAGCTTCACCCTGATTACCGACACGGAAATAAAGAACAGCTGCTTTATACAAGTAGTATGAGGATCGATGATCATTGATGTAATCACTAGCGTATTGGATGTAGTTTGCAACCAGAGGGCGTACAAATTCATCAGCTGTATTCTTCTTAACAGCATTTTCCATACCCTGAATCATCACTTGGCGTCGTTCTTGTTCACTTTGGCAAGACGAAAATCCGAGAAGGATGAGTACCCCTAAAATGATGTGGATGTATTTAAAAGGCATTCTAAAACATGGCATTAACCCCATCCACCTCCATATTTAGCCCAAATGGAGAAAGGCCATGGAATAGCAAGGAAAATGATTACTAGAGCAATCGTATAAAAAATGAATATAGTTTTGAACTTGACTTCATTATCACTGAGTCTTTTAGCCTTGGAATATCCAATGGTAAAGATTACAGCAGCGATCAACATGGCTGTTAAGTGTTCAACAGTAAAAAATCGAATAATACCGGTCTCTTCCCCCATGTCACTGAAATTGACCTTCGCCCCAAAATTTAGAAAATAAAGTACGAGTCCAATAAGAACTTGAATGTGAAGACCGATCATGGAGAAAAGGTGTACTTTCTTATCTGTATTTGTATACTCTTTTTTCCCTTTCCACCCACTGTAGGCAGAAAAGATAGCATAAATAATTAGAAATAAGACGACCCAACGAAGTCCTGAATGTGCGTGTTTTAATCCTTCTAACATACTTTTTTACTGATTTACATTTTGAGGTAAAAAAAGAAACATTGTGAAAGGCATACCTAGTCAATGTTCAATATTTTAGCACAATTTACTATTTTTACGACATTATACATCAATTTTTGATCATGCGATTCAGAAGGTTAACAAAAAATGAATTAGAAAAGCTGGAGGATGACTTTATAACCTTCCTCGCCTCACAAACTATTACGGCGAAAGAATGGGACCTGTTGAAAACAAATAACCCTGAAAAGGTTCACGAATTACTGGATGTTTTCAGTGATATCGTTCTAGAGAAAGTATTCGATAAGATGCAGTATTTGCAGCATAGAACAAACGATACGATCCGAGTTTTCAAATGTGATGCTGATGTGATAACAATGACAGGTCTTCATGTTAATGATTCACAAGTTGACTTGACACGTACTGAAGATCTTCAACGACTGACCGATCCATCAAATAT
>CAXQBA010000347.1:0-2101 GCA_964221885.1 Luminiphilus sp.
TTCTACGACGTTTCCTTTTGATTTAGACATTTTCATACCAGAGCGATCTAGGACTAGACCATTTGAAACAACATTTTTGTACGCTACACTATCAAAACACATGGTAGCGATTGCATGTAAAGTGTAGAACCAGCCCCTTGTCTGATCAACTCCTTCAGCTATAAAGTCAGCTGGAAACATCTCTCCATTTTCGATTAATTCTTTATTCTCAAACGGATAATGCCATTGTGCATATGGCATTGAACCTGAATCAAACCACACGTCAATCAAATCTTTTTCTCGAATGAGTTTTTCACCGGTATCACTTACAAGAACAACGTCGTCTATATATGGTCGATGTAGATCTTTAGGAACCTGTTGATCAATACCGAGTTTCTGATTGGCTAGCTCGATCTCTTTTTGTAATTCATTGATAGATCCGATACATTTTTCTTTATCACCTTCTTCATTACGCCAAATCGGTAATGGGATACCCCAATATCTTGACCGTGAAAGATTCCAGTCTTGAATATTTTCTAACCATTTACCAAATCGACCTTCACCAGTTGATTTAGGTTTCCAATTGATAGTATTATTCAATTCAATCATGCGATCTTTACATGCCGTCGTTTTAACAAACCATGAATCAAGAGGATAGTAAAGAACGGGTTTATCTGTACGCCAGCAATGCGGATAATTATGCGCATATTTTTCAACGATGAATGCTTTATTTTCGGTTTTCAGCTTAATAGCTATTTCAACATCAATGGATTTTTCTGGACGATCATGATCATTGTAGTATTCATTTTTAACGAACTTACCTCCAAATTCTCCCATCTCTTTTCTGAATCTTCCTTGTAGATCGACCAGTGGAACCGGATTATCATTTTCATCTAAGATCAACATAGGAGGTACACCCGCAGCTTTTGCAGCTTTTGCATCGTCTGCACCAAATGTTGGAGCCGTATGGACAATACCGGTACCATCTTCTGTTGTGACAAAATCACCAGCAATTACAGTGAATGCTTTATCTGCATCATAATATGGCAAGGTATAAGGTAAAAGTTGTTCATATTTCATACCACAGATATCAGCACCTTTAAATTCTTTGATGATTCGATATGGTATTTGCTTATTACCTTTCGAATATGTTGTTAGATCATCATTTAAAACATATTTTTTAGGTAATACTTTTTGATTCAATTTCTTTGCAAGAACAATATATATAGGTTCGTGTGTATATTGATTGTAGGTTTCTATAAGGTTATAATCAATGTTTGGTCCTACTGTTAATGCGGTATTAGATGGAAGTGTCCAAGGTGTTGTTGTCCAAGCCAAAAAATAAGTATTTTCTGGAAAAGATGCGTCAAGACATTTAAATTGAGCTGTAACTGTCGTATCACTTACATCTTTATAACAACCTGGTTGGTTTAATTCATGTGTACTTAAACCGGTACCAGCTGCAGGTGAATACGGTTGAATCGTATAACCTTTGTATAAAAGATCTTTATTATATAATCGTTGAAGCAAGTACCATACGGTTTCAATGTATGAATTTTCATACGTAATGTATGGATCGTTCATATCAACCCAATACCCCATTTTGTGTGTTAGGTCGTCCCAGAGATCTTTGTACATCATGACAGTCTCTTTGCATTCTGTATTGTAATCGTCAACAGAAATTTTAGAGCCAATATCTTCTTTAGTAATACCTAGTTTCTTTTCAACTGCTAATTCAATAGGTAAACCATGAGTGTCCCAACCTGCTTTTCGTTGGACGTATTTTCCCTTCATGACTTGATAACGACAAAATGTATCTTTGATCGTTCTGGCTAAGACGTGGTGGATTCCTGGTTTTCCATTTGCTGATGGTGGACCTTCAAAAAAAACAAATCGATTATTTTTATCTCTTTGTTCTAAACTTTTTTTGAAGGTTTCATCTTCGGACCAATAGGTCAAAAATTGTTGGTCAATTTGTGGTAAATCAAGTCCTTTATATTCTTTATAAATCTTCACGTCATTCAAATTTTAGCCCCAAAATTAAAAAAAACAGAAGATAAAATGTGTTCTATTTCAATCAAATATGGATTTTATTTGATGATTCGTTTTTATTACTCTTTTT
>CAXQBA010000348.1:0-5019 GCA_964221885.1 Luminiphilus sp.
TCAGACGTGTGCTCTTCCGATCTGTGGTAAATCTCATAAAAACGCTCAGCAAGATATGCAGGCAGGAATGGTTTTACATCAGTAGTAGAGTCAATATTGTCAAATATGAATTGAAGGTCCTTAAAGAAAGGTCGGTCCTTCATTTCTGGTTTTATATTAACTAGATCTAGCTCAGTTTTGGAATACAACTCAGCTGAGAATGTTTCTGTCCATTGGGCTAGATCATTCGTAAACTTTGAGGCAATGATATTACGGATGATCTCATTGGCTGGATTCTCACCCGCCAAGACCACCACCTCATCTAAGGTCATACTGGATGAAGGTACTTCAAAATCATACGTTATCGAATCAAGGCCTTTAGTATATCGATAATGCATATCGTCATAACCCATAGAATTGACCGATAAGGTATCACCATCGGAAACATCGAACGATATCGAATAATAGCCATCAAGATCGGCCATCACACCAATGGTCGTATTCTTCACATAAATGTTCGCAAAAGGAATAGCTTCTTTAGTATCATAATCAATAACTTGACCCGATATGACAACCTGTTGGGAAAGACCCATAGTCGATGAAAGGATCAAAACGAATAGAAGTATCAACGTATTATTCGGTATCAAACTATGTAAAGTGTGAATATGGTTAAACGATTTAATCTAACATTAGAAAGAGGACAAACTCGATGTTCCAATATATCTATTTTACTCCTTATTTCCATAGGATTAGTGTATTCTTTACATCACTACCCCTTCACACATATTATCTATAAAAAAGTAGGTGCTATATTGAGTGATCCTATGTGTTTGATGTGGCCTTAATTGTGCATTCCAACCTATCGCCAGTTATCTTTTAGTGTAGCTGTTCTATTGAACGTAAGTTTATTGTCATTTTTCTCTTTATCGAGACAGTAATAACCTAAACGTAGGAATTGGTAAGGTTTGTTTTCAACCGCATCGGCAAGACTACGTTCTCCGATCGCACTAGAAACCTCTAGAGAATTTGGGTTGATGTATTTTTTGAAATCAACAGTAACGGACACGGTTTCTCCCTGATCATCGATCACTTCTTCTTTTTGAGCACTTGGTTTTGGATGACTGAAAAGTCGATCATAATTATTGATCATGATCGGTGTATGATCATTTGCATCCACCCACTGAATGGTTCCTTTTGCTTTGATTCCACTCGTGTCTTGACCCGACATACTGTCAGGATAAATCGAAGCAATAACTTCTGTAACATTGCCCGCTTCATCACAAACATAATCATCACAATGAACAATGAATGCGCCTTTCAAACGAACATTTCTATCGGGCGCTAATCGGCGCCATTTTCGATTGGCTTCAATGGCAAAATCTTGTCGATCTATGAAAAGAGTACCAGAGAAAGGGACATCTCTTTTACCGCCTTCTGGATCTTCAGGATTATTCTCTACTTGAACATGCGTCAGGTTATCTGGCACATTGGTAAGGCTTAATTTGATCGGATCCATGACAACCATCACCCTTTGAGATTTCTTGTTCAGGTCTTCACGAATACATGCCTCTAAAAGGGATAATGATATAAACTGATCCCGTTTGGACACTCCAGCCTTTTGAATGAAATTTTTGATTCCTTCAGGTGTGTAACCACGACGACGCATACCGGAGATTGTGGGCATTCTTGGATCATCCCAACCTATGACAATATCATTTTCAATCAATTCGAGTAATTTCCGTTTACTGGTTACGGTATAATCTAGATTCAAACGGGAGAATTCGATCTGTTTTGATCTAGGAATGTCGATTTGTTCTTGACACCAATCATATAGTGGACGGTGATGCTCAAATTCCAAAGAGCATAACGAATGAGTAATCCCTTCAATGGAATCGGATTGACCATGTGCCCAGTCATACATAGGGTAGATACACCACGAATCACCGGTTCGATGATGATGGGCTCGCTTGATACGATAGATCACTGGATCTCTCATCAGACGATTTGCGTGATTCATATCAATTTTCAGGCGAAGTACGCAATGCCCATCAGGATAATCACCAGCTTTCATTTTTTGAAAATGCATGAGATTCTCTTCGATGGAACTATTTCTGAATGAGCTGTCTTTACCAGCCCGTTTTTCTTCATCCATCGTTTGAGCATTTGAAAAATCGACGTAGGCTTTTCCCTTGTTGATGAGAATAATGGCATACTCATATAATGCATTGAAATTATCAGAAGCAAAAAACAAACGGTCTTCCCAATCATATCCAAGCCAATGTATATCCTTTTTTATAGCTTCTACATAGTCTGTTTTTTCAGTGGTAGGGTTTGTGTCGTCAAATCTAAGATTGGTGACACCACCATATTTTTTTGCTGTTTCAAAGTTGATGAATATAGCCTTAGCATGACCGATGTGAAGATATCCATTCGGTTCCGGTGGGAATCGTGTATGAACTTTTCCACTGTAAAGGCCATCTGCATTATCCTTTTCAATGATCTTTTCAATAAAATTCAAGGACTCTTCTTTGTCAGACTCTAGATGCATGATAAAAATATATTTTCAAGTTCAATCGTGAGGTTCAAAAATAGTATTTCATTCGAATAATTTGACAAGGTTGGGCTGATTATGCAATCAAGTTGCTAAAATAATCATTGAAAGACTTATTTTTGTGGGAACCTATCAAAAAAAGATCGATATTTTGGAAAATAAAGTACGTGTACGCTTTGCACCTAGTCCTACAGGCGCACTTCATATCGGGGGTGTTAGAACCGCCTTGTATAATTACCTTTTTGCTAAAAAAAATAACGGGGTTTTTATCCTACGGGTAGAGGATACAGACCGAACAAGATATGTGAGAGGTGCAGAGGATTATATTGTGGAGAGTATGAATTGGTTAGGCTTGCACTTTGACGAAAGCCCTAACAAGGGAGGAGCTTATGGACCATATCGTCAGTCTGATCGTCAGGCAGCAGGTATTTATGATTCATATGCTAAGACTCTAATTGAAAATGGGTGGGGGTATTATGCTTTTGATACACCTGAAGAGTTGGATCATCAACGTCAATTGTGCGAAAAGCAGGGCGAAACGTTTAAATACGATGCAACAACTCGTGTTGGGTTAAAAAACTCATTGACACTATCTGTGCAAGAAGTGAGTACTCTTATACAGAGTGGTGCACCTTATGTCATTCGATTGAAAGTACCTGATAGAGAAGAGATCATCGTAGAGGATATGATTCGGGGATTGGTACGGTTTGATGCCAATGTTTTGGATGATAAGGTAATGCTAAAAGCGGATGGTATGCCAACATATCATTTGGCAAATGTTATTGATGACTATTCAATGCGAATTTCCCATGTTATTAGAGGCGAAGAATGGCTGCCCAGTACACCTATTCATACATTGATATATGAGGGGTTAGGTCTGGTAGATCACATACCTCAATTTGCTCATTTACCATTGATTTTAAAACCAGACCCGGCAGCTTTTATTAATAAGAAAACGCGAGGTGATTTTTCTTCTCTTTTTGCCAGTGAACTTGTAGCTAAAGATGATGGATTGGACCAGCAAAAAGTCGAAGGATATATACAGACTCTTTTTCAAGATATTAAATCCATATCACAGCGTCTAAAAATAAATGAAAAGAAGGATGTAGCATGGCAGGTAGAGGTTAAGTCATTTTTACGATCAACGTTGTATGGAAAGCTTAGTAAGCGAGATGGCTCTCGTTTAGGTATGCCTGTTTTCCCTCTTAACTGGACCACAGATACAGGAGATGTTCTTTTGAAAGGTTTTAGGGAGTGGGGGTTCTTACCACAGGCTCTAATCAATATATTGGTTTTATTGGGTTGGAATGATGGTACTGATAAAGAAGTTTTTACCCTAAAGGAGCTCATAGATTCATTTTCTATGGAACGAGTTACAGCATCTGGTGCCAAATTCAACTTTGAAAAGGCGAAGTGGTTTAATAAAACGTACATTCAACAGTTAACTGATGAGCAATTTCAAGCACTTTTCTCATCTGATGAACGCTTCGATGATAGCAATATGTTTGAATCCATTTGTTTTTTGATGAAAGAACGGTTGACCTTTTTGACAGAATGGGATGACAAAACCAGTTATTTTAATCAGATACCTGAGGCTTCTGTTGTAATAGATCAATATCGCAATTTGATTGACAAAAAGTTCAGCAGTCTTTGGGAGGATGATCGTATTCAATTTGTAAATACATTCATTGAACAACTGGAACAATTGGATGATTGGTCTGATGATCAGTTAAGAAAAGTGTTTGATGGAGTGGATGAATCTATTTCAAAAATGATCCTTCCATTTACGAGATTAGCCGTGACAGCATCGTCTGGCGGTCCTGATATGATACGAGTTATGCAGATTCTTGGGAAAAAATCGACCATTAAAAGGCTTTCAAGCTTTGCGTCTGAGGTAATGAAAAACGTTAATGCTAATTAGGTCAATAAGTATATGAGTTTAGATTAGTACATTTGAATAAAATTGATAATATTTGCAACTTGATACGAATCTGTATCGTTTGATGCTACTTAAATAATACCAACAAATAATTATATCCAACTAAACACTTGATAATATGAGCGACGAAACGAATAACATAAAAAAAAGATACAGCGATGAGGATCTTGCTGAATTTGAAGTTGTTTTAAATGAAAAGCTTGCTGAAGCAAAAAAACAATTGGAAGATCTAAAAATTCAGTTGAAAGAGCTCAATAATAGTGGTGACGAAAACCGCGCAGGTACTTTTGATGATGGTGCTTCGAATTGGCAGCGTGAACACGTGAGTAAATTGGCAGCACGACAACAGAAATTTATCCGTAATCTTGAATACGCACTTGTACGTATTAAAAATAAAACATACGGTGTTTGCTCTGTTACGGGAGACTTGATCTCAAAAGAGCGATTAGCCCTAGTTCCTCACGCTACAAAAAGTGTTGAAGGAAAGCATACAACACAAGGAAAAGCCAAAAAAGTAGACAAACCTAAATTTTTCAGAGAATAGGTTCAA